>DATNCB010000758.1:0-9172 GCA_035571715.1 Ramlibacter sp. | reverse complement strand
TTATGCCAAGGCGCAAGCCAACTGCGTCGCCTGCCATTCCGCGGAGTACCTGCTGTACCAGCCTCCGACCGCGGCCCGTCCTTACTGGGATGCGATGGTCAAGCGTATGAAGGCGGTGTTCAAGGCGCCGATCGACGACGCCGACATGCCGCTCATCGTGGATTACCTTGCCAAGACCTACGGGAATGAGCAGCCCAAGTGAGCGGGCGGCTGGGCGGGCGCGCGAGGGCCAAGCCTGGCGCTTACTGCGAATGACGGCGGCCCGGCTTGCGCGGGGCTTTGGGGATCGGCTCGTCCTCCGGTGGCGATGGGGGCGGCGGCTGCATTCGGGCTCTTCTGAGCATTTCATCGAGCGCGCTCTTCGCGCCTTGCCCACTCTTGCCAGCGCCTTTGCCGCTTCGACCCTGCCGTCCCTCGTTGGCTTCGCGCATGATCTGTGTTGAATGGTTCAGCCGCAAGATAAGCGAATCTACGCAAGTGGGCCGCAGCAGCGTTGCAGGTGCCTGAAGTCGCTGCCAGCAGGGCCGGTCGTGTGACGACCGCTGTGCAGCCCTCGCCAATCCGTGCGTACCGGCCAGCATCTGTTCATCACTCAGTGGAGGACGCATGGCCGCACGGCCGGCACCGCCAGTTCCCGGCCGACCATGGCGCGGGCGTACAGATAGTTGTTGCGCGCTCCGTCGCTCAGCTGGTCCAGGTCGACCAGACCCTTTGGATCGCATGGAAATGAATAGCCGCGCCCGCTGTTGAACAAGGATTGGAAGCGCAGCTCGAACTGTGTCATTCTGGAATCGATCATCTCGTTCTCCTTCGTGCGGCGAGGCACATACCGGGTATAGAGCATCAACCGTGCCAGCAATACGCAGCCAGGTGCGGCAATGGATTCACGAGAGGAATCACGGGGAAAACCCGTGGAGGAAGCCAATTTCCCCGGGGAAAAACCGTGGGGGAGCCCAGTTTCCCTTGCGCAAGCTGTGGTGAAGCGCCCCGGGGGTGGGGCAAATCCCCCAGAACGCCGGCGCACTGAATGCTGCCGCGTTCAGTTCAAGGACAAGCGGACCGCCTCGATCACTCGTTCCACCTCGTCATTGGTGAGCTTGGGGCTTAGCGGCAGGCTTACGGTCTGGCGGCCGACAAGGGTGGCGTGGGGAGTGTCTTCAGGCGCCCAGCCCAGATGCTCCTGGTAATACCGGTGCTCCGGCAGCGCCAGGTAATGCACGCCCACGCCGACGCCCAGATGCTTCATGCGCGAAAGAAACCGGTCGCGCGACACCCCGCAGCGCTGCTCATCCACCCGCAATGTGTACAGGTGGTGAGCGTGACGGACATGAGGCGGCGGCGCCACAGGACACACAACCGGCAACTGCCGGAATGCGCGCTGGTAGCGAGCCCAGAGCGCCTGCCTTTTGGCCCAACCCTCATCGACCCGTTTGAGCTGGTGCATCGCGATGGCCGCCTGCAGGTCCATCATGTTGTATTTGAAGCCGCACTCCACCACCTGGTAGTGCTCGTATCCCTGCTCCGAAAAGCGCTTCCAGGCGTCGCGGCTCATGCCATGGAGGGACATCCGCTTGATGAACTGCGCCCTTTCGGCATCGCGGGCGAGGACCATGCCGCCTTCGCCTGAAGTCACGTTCTTGGTGGCATAGAAACTGAAGCAACCGTAGTCCCCCAGCGTGCCCGTGGGACGGCCCCGGTAAGCAGCCTCGACCGAATGGGCGCAGTCTTCAATAACGGCCAGGCGATTTCGCGCGGCCGTGTCCAGGATCGCATCCATGTCGCACGGCAGGCCCGCGAAATGGACGGGCAACAGGGCCTTGGTCCTGGTGGTGATCCGGCGCTCGATTTGCGCCGGGTCGATATTCATGGTCTGCGGGTCGATATCCGCCAGCACCGGCGTGGCACCCGTGTGCAAGATGGCGTTGGCCGTCGCGCAAAAGGTCAGCGGCGAGGTGATCACCTCGTCCCCGGGCCCAACGCCCGCCGCCAATAGACTCAAATGCAGCGCTGCCGTGCAGGAGTTCACCGCCGCGACCTGCGCCGGCGATGTGCCCTTGAATGCCGCGAACTGCGACTCGAACGCGGCGACGCGCGGCCCTGTTCCCAGCCAGCCCGATCGCATGGTGGCCAGAACTTCCTCAATTTCAGCGTCGGCAATGTCGGGCGCACCAAATACGATGAACGGCCCGTTCATGCGGACAGGGTCCCGATTTTTCCAATCAGCATTCAACCTCCCGATGCCTGAAGCGCTGTCTTGCCGGTCTTGTGCGCCGGGTTGCCGACATAGACGCCATCGGCCAGCGTATCTTGCACTAGCACCGCGCCCGCCCCAATGAAGGTGCGCTCCGCGATACGAATCCGGTCGATCACCACCGCGCCGACCCCCACGAAAGCCTGCTCGCCGACATGGCCGGCGCCGCCCATTGCCGCTTCGGCGCCTACGAAGGCGTGGTCCGCCACCACACAGTGGTGCGAGACATGCGCCCCGCTGCGGATGATGCAATTGCTGCCAATACGGGCAAACGGCTGGACGATGGCGTGCTCGTAAATCAGCACGTTGTCTCCGATCTGCAAGTCAGGCCAAACGCTGGCGCGGCTGGAGACATAGCTTGCGAACGAGTAGCCCCGTTGCTTCGCCTGTTCGTAACGGGCGCGCCGCACGCCGTTGATCCGCTGGTAGCCCATCGGTATCAGCAGGCGGTAGTCTCCGGGCGGGTAGTGCGACTCCAAGCTCTCGAAAGGCACCAGCGGCAAACCTTCGAATTGGCTGGACGCCATATAGGCTTCATCCACGGTAAAACCCGCGATCTTGTAGCTGCTGTCGTGCGACAAGCAATACCAAGCCAGACTGGCCGAGCGCAAGTTCCCGAAAATGATGATTGGCCGATCATCGTTGGAGCTCTTCGACGGCGAATCCTGGATCATCACGGTTGCCTCATGCGGGACTTGAACGATTCAGCGGCGCGGTGGCACGCTTGCATCAACCCCTCCTGCGCTCGCATGCAGGACACATCCAGGCTGGCATGGAACTGCGCCTTCAGGGCAAAGCCGGCCTGCCGGCGGGCCGCCGCGTCGCGAACCCAGGCGGATAACCGGTCGAAATACGCGTCCATCGATGTCACGGCCCAGGCGCCCACCTTGTCGCCGCCGTCGCCACCGGCCAGGGTGAGCACCGGCAAACCCTGCTCCATGGCCAAGGCGACCGAGCCGCCGCCGCCCATTCGCGGCGGATTGGCGTAGATATCGCAGGCGGCCAGCCATGTTTCCAGCCGCGACTGTGGCGCCGCGCAATGGATGCGGGAATGCGCGGGCAGGCCCTGAACCGGCTGACCCTCGGGCACGCCGACCAGTAGCCAATGCACTTCCTGGTGGGCTTCAATGAAAGCCACCATCCGATCTCGCCACGCGGCTGGCATTTCAGTATCCAGCCGATTACCCGTCGTGGTCAAAGCCACTGCGGACTCAGGAATTTCCATCGACGCCCTGTCCACCGGCTGCGCCTGCCCCTTGGGCCAGAACCGGAACGGAAAGTGGGCCACTTGCGGCACGGGCAATTCAGGCCACAGCGCCGCATCGGCCCCGGCATCGGCGCTGAGCCACACGTCGACCGGTGCGATGGGAGGCAGGGCATGCAGCGACAGTCCCACCACAGGGTAGTGCGCATGCAGGCGGTAGACCAACGGCGAGGTGAAACCCACAAAGACCACCAGATCGGGTTCATACGCATGAATGGCTTGAAGCATCTGCGCCAACCTGAACCGCAGCGAGAACGCCCCGTCCGGCAGCACCATCTGCACATTGCCCGGCACATTCAGCACCAGCGACTCTTTTTCGACCAGCACCTGGGCCAAATACTCGGATCCCCCGCAATGGCTGTTCGCGAGCGGGATAGTGGCCTCTTGCGCCGTGAAGGCCTGACATTCCAGCCCCAGGCGGGCCGCCAGGCTCATCACGCTCAGCGTGATCGCCGTTCCGCCATGACTGCTGTTGATGATCTGCGGCGTGTAAATTGCCACGCGCAAGCTGCCGCGCGCGCTGTGGCGAACCGCAGTCGTCGCAGGCAGTCGCTGCGCTACCAGGCGCTGCAGCCTGGGGGCATTGATGTCCCGCAGTAGCTGCACGAACGCCTCCCGCCCCGGCGTCCGCGCCAGCGCGTGATACCAGACCAAGCCCAGCAGGGTCATGATGGCATCCGGCGACGTATCGGCATCGGCAACGGCCGACTGCCTGACCAGCCAAGCGGGATCGCGCGTCAGGTAAGCCAGTGCCGAATATCGCAGCCAATTTGCATCGCCGCCTGCCACCGGCAGCAATGCGGTTTGATCAAGCAACTTCGACTGTTGGCCCGGCTCCAGAACTTCAACGAGCTTGCACAGCCGCTGCCATAGCGCAGCCGATGTCGGCAACAGCTTGACTGACTCGAAAGCGTCGCATGCCAGGTGGTAGCTCATCAAGACGTCATTTCAACATGACGGCATTGACGGCGCCAATCCGGACGCTGTCTACTGAGGCAATAGGACTTAAGCGTCAGTCTAATTTGTTGCGCGATCGCCCGGTAATGCGGCAGACATTTCAGTCGCCGCAGCCGTCAACTGGTTTTCCAGTCCCGCCAGGGGAAATGGTTTGCACAGAATGCGTTCCACGCCGTATCGCCGAGCGTCGGCGGCGACCGCTTCGGTCGGGTGGCCAGTCATCAGGACGCAGCCGCAGCAGCGATTTCCGGCTCGAATGGCGTCCAGGACCTGGAATCCATTCATGTCGGGCAGATGGTAGTCAAGCAGGATCACTTCGGGCAGGAACTCGTCGGCCGCGATCACGGCCAGCTTGCCGTTGCAGGCGACGCGGGCATCCCAGCCGCAACGCTGGAAGTGCGTCTGCAGGTTCTCTGCAAAAACTTCCTCGTCGTCGATGATCAGGACCCTCTTGCCTCGGCCCGCACCTGCTGCAGCATTTTCGTTGTCATCCGCCTTCTGCATGCTGTCTCCTGGGGGTGAACGGGGGGTCTGCGCTCGACATAAACACCGAAATGGGGTGTTTTATTCCCCGCTGCTTGCCCATACAGTCAAAGCGAACTGATGAGTTACGCCGAGCTGTCGAGCTGTTGCATTTCGGGTCCCCCCTCTCCAGACCAGGACGATGTAATAGACTGAGTTCGTCCTGGACCAGCGCAGAGGCACCCTTATGGCAGAGAAAAAGAGACCCGAGCCAAAGATCATCCGGCCGGATGACATCGACCCACATCACGGCTGGGATCGGCCGCTCCAGGCGCCGGGCCACATGCAGGTCGACTTCGAGGAGCGGGTCAATTTCCGCCGTCTGCACGACTACCGGCTGGCGCGCACACGGGCGGCGCTGGCGCACTCGGGGCTGGGCGCGCTGCTCTGCTTCGACCAGCACAACATCCGCTACACCACCAGCACCGTGATCGGCGAATGGGCGCGCGACAAGTTGACGCGCTACTCGCTGCTCACCGGCAACGGGGATCCCTGGATCTGGGATTTCGGCTCGGCCGCCAAACACCATCGCCTCTACTCGCCCTGGCTGTGCCAGGACCACTGCAAGGCCGGCTTGCTGGGTATGCGCGGCGCCGTCGGGGGCGACGGCAAGCTGTTTCGCAGCGCGGCGCGCGAGATCAAGGCGCTGCTCGAGGCCGAGGGCGTGGGCGACATGCCGCTGGGGGTGGACGTCGTCGAAGTGCCGATGATGCTGGAGTTGCAAAAGCTGGGCATCGACGTGCGCGACGCCCAGCAGACGATGCTGCAGGCCCGCGAGGTCAAGAGCATCGATGAATTGATGCTGCTGAACATGGCCTCCGCCATGGTCGACGGCGTCTACCACGACATCGCCGCAGCCTTGAAGCCGGGCGCGCGGGAATGCGACATCGTGGCCATCGCGACACTGAGGTTGTACCAGATGGGGTCGGACTGCGTCGAAGCCATCAATGCCATTTCGGGCGAGCGCTGCAGTCCGCACCCGCACAACTTCACCGACCGCATCATCCGGCCGGGCGACCAGGCGTTCTTCGATGTCATTCACTCGTACATGGGCTACAAGACCTGTTACTACCGCACCTTCAGCGTGGGCCGGGCGACGGCGTCGCAGATCGACGCCTACCGCAAGGCCCGCGAGTGGATGGACCGGGCGATCGAACTGCTCAAGCCGGGCGTTTCGTCCGATGTCGTGGCGGCTTCGTTCCCTACTTCGCAGGAGATCGGCTTTCCCACCGAGATGGACGCCTTCGGCTTGAACTTCTGCCATGGCCTCGGCCTGGGCCTGCATGAGCGGCCGCTGATCTCACGTCTCAGTTCGCTGGAGGAGCCGATCGAACTGAAGGTGGGGATGGTTTTCGCCGTGGAAACCTACTGCCCGGCCAGCGACGGTGTCTCGGCCGCCCGGATCGAGGAAGAGGTGATCCTGACGCCGACCGGCCCGAAGGTCATCTCGCTGTATCCGGCGCAGGAACTACCCATCGCCAACCCGTATTGAAAGCACCGCATGTCGACGCACCCGAAAGTTGGTTGGATCGGCATCGGCCGCATGGGCTACGCGATGGCCCAGCGGCTGGCCAAAGGCGGCGCCGACCTGACGGTCTGGAACCGCACGCGCGCCAAGGCCGAGCCCCTGGCTGCCCTCGGCGCCAAGATCGCGGAGCGGCTGGCCGACCTGGCGGCTTGCGACGTGGTGTTCGTCATGGTGTCGACGTTCGACGACGTGGCCCAAGTCATCACCGGCCCCGACGGCCTGTTGTCGGGACGGCAGGCGCCCAAGCTGGTGGTCGAGTGCTCGTCGATCTCGCTGGAAGGTTCGGCGCAGTTGCGCGCCGAACTGGGATCACGCGGCATCGAGATGCTGGCGGCGCCGGTGTCCGGCAATGCCAAGGTCATCAAGGCCGGCCGCCTGTCATTCGTCTGCTCCGGCCCGCGCCCGGCCTATGATGCCGCGCTGCCGTTGCTGCGCCTGATCGCACCGGCGGCCAGCTACGTCGGCGAAGGCGAGCTGTCGCGCATCGTGAAGATTTGCCACAACGTGTTCCTCGGCGTCGTCACGCAATCGCTGGCCGAAATCACGGTGCTGGCGCAGAAGGCCGGCGTGCCGCGGCACGCGTTCCTCGAGTTCATGAACCAGAGCGTGATGGGCTCGACCTTCTCGCGGTACAAGACGCCGGCGCTGGTCAACCTCGACTTCAAGGTGACGTTCACGCCCAAGCTGCTGCGCAAGGACCTCGATCTCGGGCTGGACGCGGCAAGAAAATTCGGCGTGCCGATGCCGCTTTGTTCAATCACGCGCGATCAGGTGCAGGCATTGATCGGCCATGGCATGGACGACGAGGACTTCGCGAAACTGATCGTGCTGCAGGCGCTGGCGTCCGGCTTGACGCTGTCCCCGGAAAATGTTCCGGTCAGCGATGGGCTGGACTGAGAGGCGCGCACCGGCGCAACTTCTTATCGGGAGACGACGATGATGATGCGGATATGGCGATGGATTGGCATCCTTGCAGCCGGTGTACTGTGGACGTCGCTGGTCTTGGCCCAGGGCTATCCCAACAAGCCCGTCAAGATCGTTGTGCCGTTCACGCCCGGCAGCGCAACCGACATCCTGGCGCGAACCGTCGGGCAGAAGCTTTCGGAGCTGTGGGCGCAGCCGGTGTTTGTCGAGAACCGGGCCGGTGCCGGCGGGACCATCGGCGCCGGCGTCGTGGCCAAGTCCCCGCCGGACGGCCTCACGCTGATGGTCCATTCGTCGGCGCAGGTTGTGAATGCCTTCATCTATCCGGCACTGCCCTACGATACCGTGAAGGATTTTGTCCAGGTCGCACCGCTGGCGGGTCAGCCCAACGTCCTGGTCGTCGCGCCGTCCACCGGATACAAGACGACCGCCGACCTGATCGCTGCCGCGACGAAGAAGCCGGGCGGCCTCAACTTCGCGTCGGCGGGCATCGGCAGCGGCACGCATATCAACGCCGAGAAGTTCAACCTGCTCGCGGGCATCAATGTCGTTCACATCCCCTACAAGGGCACCCCGGAGGCGCTGACTGAAACCATGACGGGGCGTGTCACTTACTTTTTCTCGCCGATCTCCGCGGCTCTGTCGCACATCCGCGAAGGCAAGCTCGTCGCGCTGGGCGTCAGTTCGGCGAACCGCTCGAGTTTGCTGCCGAACGTGCCGACGATCGCGGAGTCCGGGCTGCAGGGCTTTGATTACAACCTGTGGGTCGGCATCTTCGCACCCGCTGGGGTGCCCGCCGACGTCGTCGACAAGATCAACCGGGACGTCAATCGGGTCCTGCGCGAGCCCGATGTGCGCGAGAGGATGACGGCACTGGGCGCCGAGGCGATGCAAATGACACCGGTAGAGTTCGACAAGTTCGTGAGAAACGAGATGGACGACGCCGCCAAGGTGGTGAAGGCGGCCGGCATCAAGGTGCAGTAGTCACCCCGGCTGTTTGTTGCGCTTCAAGCGCTTGCGCCTGCCCCGCCAATCAAGGAGTGCAAGCGCGATAACGACTATCAGCAGGGCGAGCGCTGCGATCTGGATCCCGGCACGCCGGCCCGGCTGCTCGAAGTTCTCGTCCCACCAGGTGCGGCTGGCTTCTCCAGGCGCGGGCAGGGCGAACGCGACGACGGCATCTCCCGTCTTGGCGCCAGCCTCGCCGTGGCCACCGGCTGCGATGACGACGTACTGACGCCCCTTCCACACGTAAGTCATGGGGGTAGCCATGCCCGCGGCGGGGAGCCGGCCGCGCCAGAGTTCCGCGCCGCTTTTCGCGTCGAATGCGCGCAGGTAGCGATCCATCGCGGCGCCGATGAACACGAGCCCACCGGCAGTGGCAATCGGTCCGCCAAAATTGGGCGTACCGGTGTGCAGGGCAATGCCGAGCGGCATGATTTCCTCGGTAGTGCCCAACGGCTTCTCCCACAGGAGCCGGTGGCTCTTCAGGTCGAGCGCGGCCAGCGTCCCCCAGGGCGGCGGGTTGCAGGGCGCACCGAACGGCGACAGCACCACTTCCCGCAGCATGCCGAACGGCGCGCCCTCCTGGGGACTGACCTCCTTGCCGGCGCTGCGGGCCTTGAAGTCGGGGTAATCCGGGCGCGGGATCAGCCGCACGGCGTGGGCGGCTCGCGACGTGTTGAGATACAGCACGCCGGCCGGGTCGAAGGCGCCGCTGCCCCAG
>DATNCB010000757.1:0-20302 GCA_035571715.1 Ramlibacter sp. | reverse complement strand
TCACGGCCCGGTCAATCTTGCTCTGGTGATGTTGAGTTGGTCGCTTCTCGGGCTGGCGGCACAAGTCGTCTTGTACCGGTTCGTCTTGCGGCGATAACACGCCGCGGCGGCCGAAACGCTTTCAGGTCAAGAGCGGCGCCATCTCCGGATCGCTTTTGCGCATCGCCCTCCGATAGGCTTCGCGTTCGCCGATCCGGTGCAGGTACTTCAGGATGTGCGGATAGGGCGTGAGGTCCGCCGGCAGGAAGTAGCGCATCGTCGTCAGCGAAAACACGATCATGATGTCCGCCGCAGTGAGCTCGCGGCCGGCGAGATAGTCCGCGTCGCGCAACCGGCCATCGAGGAAATCGAGCGCGAGGTCCTGGCGCGCCTTGGTCCAAAGCACGACCGGGTTATCCGCGGGCAACTTGGCGCGACTGAGGACCAGGCTTCTTCCCATGACGGGTTGCAGCGTCGAGTTCGCGAAGTGGAACCAGTACACATACTGCGCATAGTCGGGGTGAGCCGGCGCCAGCGCGAGGCGGCCACCACCGTGCTTCGCGCTGATGTATTCGACAATGGCGCCCGACTCGGCGAGCACGACATCGCCGTCGGTGATGACCGGCGCCGCGCCCAGCGGATGCAGCGCCTTGTATTCGGGCGGCGCGAGCATCGTCTTGGGGTCGCGGTTGTAGCGCTTCAACTCGTAGGACAGCCCAAGCTCCTCGCATAGCCAGACGATGCGTTCGGACTGCGATTTGCCGAGATGGTGGACGGTCAGCATGATTGCGATGCCTCGTTCAAGCTTGTCGATGGCGCAGTTTCTCAGATTCGCAGCCCGCGCGGCGACGAGGACGCTATCGCTTGAGGAATGCCGCCGGACTGAGCAGTGCCAGGCCGAGCCCGACCGCGCAGCACAGCATCGATGCCCACTGCACCAGGCCCAGCGGCTCGTGGTGGACGAGGGCGCCGGACACCATCGCCACCACGGGCACCATCACCGATGACATGGCCGCGACATTCGCGGGCAGCAGGCCGACGATGGCGAACCAGGCGACGTTGCCGATGGCTATCGGCACCAGCGTGATGTAGGTGATGACCAGGAGGGTAGTGGCGTCCGGCATGAACCACGGACCCTCGCCAAACACGAACGCGCCGACCACGATGGGCGCCGCGGCGATGAGCAGTTGCCAGGCCGTGACCACCAGCGCAGAGGCCGGCACCGGGCGGCGCTTCAGGATGAGGGTGCCAACCGCCCAGCCCAATCCCGCCAGCAACCCGAGCGCGAAACCGATCGGCGCCTTCGCATAAGCATCGATGCCGTCGACTATCAACAGCACCACGCCCAGGCCGCCGATGGCCAGCGCGGCCAGCACCCGCGCGCGCGGCCGTTCGCTCAGGAAGGCCCACGCAATCAACGCCGCCCACAATGGCATCGTGAAGCCCAGGATGGCCGCCTGGCCGGACGGGATGAGGACGGCCGCATACGTGCTCGCCACGTTCCACACCAGGAAGTAGGCCAGCGACGCGGCCACCAGCGGGCCCCAGTGCGCGCGCGGAATGCGCACCGACTCGCCGCGCAGGCGCGCGAGCGCCAGCAGCACCAGGCCCGCCGCGACGAGACTCACGGCGCGAAAGGTCCAGACCGAAACTTCGCGCACCGCGATGGGAAACAGCGGCCAGTTGGTGCCCCAAACCAGCGTGAGGATGAGGACGAGGGGGATGGCTTTGCGCAAGGGGTGGCTGGCTGAGTGCCGGCTGTTATCTCAGCTTGGCGAGGTCTCACTCGTGATCCGCGCGCCCCGGTGCGCATCCACCCAGTACGCCCAGGCCACCAGCAACCATTGGGCTTGCCCGACCCAGGCGATCGCGGTGACGTCTGGCGGCGGCGGCCCAAACAAGTTGCCGACGTGAATGAACGCGAGGAAACCAACGAGGCCGATGAGCCCATAGCGGCCCGCCTTGTCTTTCGCGTGCGTCGATCGCGCGTACAGCCAGACACCCGCCGCAAAGATCGGAATCTCGACGGCCAGTGTCGCGGCCTTCGATTGCCACAGGCCGAGGCCCACGACCATGTCCACGCCAGGTGCCAGCGGCAGGTCGGGCACGTGCACGATGAGATCGAGCACCCAATGGCTCACCACCAGCGCGGCAACGACGATGGCGCCGCGGGTGTTTCTCCTCATCAACGCATACAGCGCGCCCAGCGCCAGTCCCCACCCGATGGCAGCCAACAGGCTGTGCGAGATCGGGTAGTGATCGAAGATCAGCGGCGTGACGGCAGTGGCGCCCGGGGCGATCCGGACCGATTCGATGCCCAGCAGCAGGAAGGTGGGCCAGAGAAGATCGAGAAACTGCGCGGCGAGAAACGCGGTGCCGAGGGACACGCGCGGCGCGGCCCGCTTTGCCGCGAAACCCAATCCAAAGTGGCCGATGAACATGTGGGCCTCCGTCGCCTGGGCGCCCATTCTGCACTCGGGCGGCAGGCTGGTTGTCCGCGAGGCACGCCTAGCGGTAGAACAGTGTTGGCAGCCACATGGTCAGCGGCGGCCACAGCGCGGCGATCAGCAGGTCGATGATCGCGACGATCACAAGCGGCATGACCGCGCGCGAAATCTTGCCAAGCGAAACGTCGGCAATTCCGCAAGCCACGAACAGGCAAATGCCCACCGGCGGGGTCAGCATGCCGATCGCCAGGTTGACCACGACCAACACGCCAAACTGAATCGGGTCGACCTGCATCTGCGGCGTGAGCAGCGCCAACACCGGCACCAGCAACAGCAGCGCGGCCGTTGTTTCCATGATGCAGCCGACAATGAGCAGCAGACCCATGATCAGCAGCAGCAGGCCGGTCGGCGGCAGGGACAGCGAATTGACGAAAACATCGAGCAAACGGGCGGTCTGCTGCATCGCCAGAAGCCAGCCAAAGATCTTGGCCATGGCGATGATGAACAGGATGCCGCCGGCAGCCACCTGCGAGCGCATGATCAGTCCGGGTAATTCCTTCCAGCCCAGTTCACGATTGATGACAGTTCCCACCAAGAGCGCGTAGAACACCGCCAGCGCGGCGGCTTCGGTCACGGTCACGATGCCAGTCAGAATGCCGCCGAGCACCACGATGGGCGCACCCATGGACCAGAATGCCGCCCTGCCGGTTGCGAGCACTCTGCTCCAAGCGAATGGCTGGCGTTCGCCGTAGCCTTTGCGCCAGGAGATCCAGACCGCGATGACGAGAAAAGACAGCCCCAGTAGCACGCCGACCAGCATGCCGCCGGCAAACAGCTGGGAGATCGAACTGTTGGTCATGAAGCCGAAGATGACCATGGGAATCGACGGCGGAATGATGATGCCGATCGACCCGCCGGCCGCCACCACGGCAGCGGCAAAAGCCGGCGGGTAGCCCTGTCGGATCATGGCCGGAATCACCACGCCGCCGATCGCGGCGGTATCGGCCGCGGCCGAACCGGAAATGCCGGCAATGATCATTGAAGCCACGATGGCGGCTGCCGCCAGCCCACCGGGCGCCCAGCCAACCAGGCTGTCGCAGAAGTCGATCAGGCGCCGTGAAATGCCGCCGAACTCCATGAGGGAGCCGGCGATCATGAACAGCGGCACCGCGAGCAGGTCGAAGGAGTCGACGCCGGAAAAAAGTTGCTGGACCACGGTCTGGCCAAGCGCCGCCAGCGTGACGGCATCCGGGAAGACGCCAGGCGTGACGATCAGACCGATGGCCGGCAAACCGATGGCCAGGGCAATCGGCAAGCCCACCGCCATCAGCAGGAACATCAGCGTGAACAGCAGGATGATGATCATGGCGCAGCCTGCTTGCTCTTGGTCATGTCGGCCAGAATGTGCAGCAGGAAGATCGCGCCCGACAGCGGCACCACGGAAATTGGCAGCGACATCGGCATCTGCACCGCGGTCGAGGTCTGCTCCCACGAATTCACGGTGTAAACAACGCCGTACCAGGTGATCAGTCCGAAACAAGCCAGATTCAGCACTTGCAGGCCGCGCACGATGAACTGCTCGAACAGCAACCCGAAGCGCGCGCCGAAGCCGGCCAGTCCGATGAAATGCGCACGCTTGTAGGCGACTGTGGCGCCCAAAAAAGTGGTTGCCACCAGGAGGTAGCGGCCCAGCTCCTCGGACCAGCTCAGCGAGTGCCCAAGGTAGCGGGCCAGCACCTGGGCGAACAGGATCACCGAGATGGCGACGCCTGCCGCCAGCAGCAACTTTTCTACAAGGCCATTGATGCGCTCGCTGAAAAGCTGCAGCCGATCGTTGAAAGCCATGGTGGCTTCGCGCCTACTTCACGGTCTTGCGAATCTCGTCGACGATCTTCTTGGTGTCACCGGTCAGGGAAGCGTAGAGCGGCTCGGTCTTGATGCGGAAGGCCGCAAGGTCGGGGTTTTCGACCACCTGCATGCCGGCGGCCTTCAGCGCCGCAAGCTGGCTGGCTTCGTTTTCACGCACATAACGGCGGCCGGTGAGAGATGCAGTCCGGGCCGCATCCATGAAAGCCTTGCGATCGGCTGCCGGTAACTTGTCCATGAAGGCCTTGCTCCCGGCGAACACCAGTGCCGAATAGACGTGCCGGGTGAGGGACAGGTATTTCTGTCCGGCTTCATTGAGCTTTCCGGCCGAAATCACCGAAATCGGGTTCTCCTGACCATCGAGCACGCCTTGTTGAAGCTGCGTGGTGATAGGCCAGGCCATCGGCGTCGGGTTCGCCCCGATGGCGCGCCAGATCGCCAGGTGCGTGGGCGACTCCATCGTGCGGATCTTCAGGCCCTTGAGATCGTCGGGGCCGTTGACCGGACGCTTGGAGTTGGTGACGTTGCGAAAGCCGTTGTCGAGAAAATGCATGCCGACCAGCCCGCCCTTGTCGAAACGTTTGAGCAGGTCCTGGCCGATCGGGCCGTCCAGGACCTTGTCCGAAGCTTCATAGGAGCTGAACAGGAAAGGCATCTCCAGCGCCTTGATCTCCGGCACAAACGACTCCACCGGGCCCGTCGTGCAGACGCTCATCTGCACCGTCCCAAGCTGCAGCTGTTGCAGAACCTGCGTCTCGCTGCCCAGCGCGGCCGAGTGATGAATGATCACTTCGTACTTGCCGGGCAAGGCCTTATCGAGTTCTTCCTTGAACTTCGTCGCGGCGATCGTGTGGACGAAGTTCGGCGCCGTGACGATGCCGATGTTCACCTTTTCCGCGGCCAGGGCAGGGAAACCCAATCCCAAACCGATTGCACAGACCAATCCGGTCAGGGAATGAGAAATGAGTTTCATGCGCTTGCTCCTCTTGTAAGCTGATTTGTGATGCTGCTCTCGGATCGATTCTAAAGGCAGGTTGTTTGCAGCCCGACGCGGTGTACGTGCGAGGGATGTACGCGCCATAACAGCAGGGGTCCATGGCGAAGTTGCGGCCGAAGGCGAATGGGCGCGACAGCCGATTCTCGGTCCCGTCGTCGCGCAGCTTTGAAATGGCGTGGCCCGGCACATCACCGGCCCTCCGGGATTACCCTAATTCCCATCTGGTCAGCCGCTGGTAAAACCACGGCATGACAAGAAGCCTCGCGGTCAAGGCGCCCAGCATCACCCGGCCAGAAACCGGGACGGAGGGCAGCGGCTTTGCCAAGGTGTTCGGCTTCCTGCGCGAGCAGTTGCTGGAAGGCAAGATCCGCAACGGCGACCGGCTGTTGCCGGAGCGCGAGCTGGCGCTGCAACTGGGCGTCAGCCGTCCCATCGTGCGCGAGGCGCTGCGCGCCATGTCGATGCTGGGCGTGGTGGAGATTCGCGAGCGCGTGGGCACCGTGGTGTGCCAGCCCGATATATCGGTGCTGGGCGACGTGTTCGCCTTTTCGCTGGCCCAGGTGCCTGACGTCATCGACGACGTCATGCAGGCCCGCATTGCGCTCGAGTGCCAGGCCATCCGCCTGGCGTGCCAGCGCGCCAGCGCCACCGACATCGAGCGCATGCGCGAGGCGCTGGACGTGATCGAGGCGACGATGAACGACGCCGACGGCGGCGGCCTGGCCGATTTCGACTTCCACTCGGCGCTGGTGCGCGCCAGCCGCTCGGACACCATCGTGCAGCTCTACGCGGCCATGGCGACGCTGCTGACCCGTTCGCACCGCGACCGCCGCCGCGCCGTCGGCGGGCAGGGCGAGGCGATCAAGCGCACGGTGGTCGAGGACCATCGCCGCCTGCTGGAGGTCGTTATTGCCGGCGATGCCGACGCCGCTGACTTGGCGCTGCGCCGGCACTTCCACATCGGCGACGAATTGCGGCGCCAGAAGGCGTTAGCTCCGGCCAAGAGCGCAGGCGTCCCGGCGGCCAAAACACGCAAGAGCAAAGAAGAGACTTCATGACACAGCAAGGCAACACTGGCAGCGTCGGCTTCATCGGCATCGGCACGATGGGCCGCGAGATGGCTCTCAATCTGGCGAAGGCCGGGCACCGGGTGACCGCGTACGACGTGCGGCGCGAAGCGGTCGATGGCCTGGCCGGCGCGGGCATTCGTGCGGCGGCCTCCATCGCCGAAGCGGCGGCCGGCGCCGACGTGGTCATCACCATGCTGCCGGACACGCCCGATGTCGAGGCGGTGGTCTATGGCGACGGCGGCTTGCTGGCGCATCCGCCAGCGGGCCGGCTGGTGATCGACATGAGCACTATCGCGCCCGACGCGGTGCGGCGCATGCATGCCGCCCTGGCGCGCGCCGGCGTGGCCTTTGTCGACGCGCCGGTGTCGGGCGGCCCGCTGGGCGCCAAGAACGCTACGCTGTCGATCATGGCCGGCGGCGACGCACCGGCGTTCGAGAAGGCGCGGCCGTTCTTCGCCGGCATGGGCACCACCATCACCCACGTGGGCGAGAGCGGCGCCGGCCAGACCGTCAAGCTGTGCAACCAGCTCATTTGCGGCATCAACATCCAGGCGATCTGCGAGGCGCTGGCCCTGGGCCGCGCCGCGGGCGTCGACCTGCAGCAGCTGCGCACGGTGCTGCTGGGCGGCTCGGCCGCCTCCTGGATGCTCGACAAACTGGGCCCGGCGATGATCGAAGGCGATGCGTCGGCGGGCTTCCGGATCGACCTGATGCTCAAGGACTTGCGGCTGGTGCAACAGCAGGCCCAGGCCCAGAACGTTCCGTTGCCGGCCACGGCGCTGGTCACCACCCAGTACCTGGACGCCCGCGCGCACGGCGAGGGCAGCAACGGCAATCAGGCCCTGTTCCGCGTCTACGACCGCATGGCGGGTCAGGTGCGGCTGTCCAGGACCGGCGTGCAATGACGCTGGATTTCGCCGCCGTCCTGGAGCGCTGGCCGATGTTCGTCGATGGCGCCTGGATGACCATCCGGCTGTCGCTGGGCGCCACGCTGATCGGCTTCACCATCGGGACGCTGTGCGCCATCGGCCGGCGCAGCAGCCTGGCGTGGGCGCGGCGGGCCAGCACAGCGTACGTGGAGGTGATCCGCAACACGCCCCTGCTGGTGCAGATCTTTCTGGTCTATTTCGGGCTGGCCAGCATTGGCCTGAAGCTGCCGGCCGTCACGGTCGCGCTGGCGGCGCTCACCATCAACGTCGGCGCTTACGCCACCGAGATCATGCGGGCCGGCTTCGATTCCATCCACAAGGGCCAGCTCGAGGCGGCCGAGTGCCTGGCCCTCAGCCGCCGCCAGGTGTATTGGCACGTGGTGCTGCTGCCGGCGATGGAGCGGGTGTATCCGGCGCTCACCAGTCAGTTTGTGCTGCTGATGCTGGCGACGTCGGTGTGTTCGCAGATCTCCGCCGAGGAACTGACGGCGGTCGCCAACTTCGTCCAGTCGGATACCTACCGGCCTTTCGAGACCTACATCGTGGCCGGCGTGGGCTACGTGCTGCTGTCGCTGGCGATGCGGGCGGGCTTCTGGGGTGTGGGCATGCTGCTGTTTCCGCGCCGGCGCCGGCTCGGCACGGCCTTTTGATGCGAGGTCAACGATGACGAGCAGCCTCAATGCCAGCCACTTCCTGTACCTGTTGCAAGGCACCGTGTGGACGGTGGGCCTGTCGCTGATCGCCTTCGTCGGCGGCGGCCTGCTCGGGCTGACGGTGGCGCTGTGCCGCATTTCTCCGTCGAAGCCGCTGCGCCTGGTCACTTCCGGCTATGTGCAGTTGATCCAGGGCACGCCGCTGCTGGTGATCCTGTTCATGACCTTCTTCGGGTTGCCGACGCTGGGCTTCAAGATTTCGCCACTGGCTGCGGCGGGCCTGTCGCTCACGATCTATGTCGGGGCCTACCTGGGCGAGATCTGGCGCGGCTGCATCGAGTCGGTGCCGCGCGCCCAGTGGGAGGCGGCCGAATGCCTGGCGCTGACGCGCGCCCAGCGCATGCGCATGGTGGTGCTGCCGCAGGCCATCCGCATCGCCACGCCGCCCACAGTCGGCTTCATGGTGCAGATTGTCAAGAACACGTCGCTGGCGTCGGTGGTGGGGTTCGTCGAGCTGGCGCGGTCCGGCCAGATCATGAACAACTCCGTTTTCGAGCCCTTCCTCATCTACCTGATCATTGCCGTGATTTATTTCGCGCTGTGCTATCCCTTGTCGCGCTGGAGCCTGCGGCTGGAGCGCCGTGGCGCTTTCGCGAGCCCATCCGCCACAGCGGCGATCCACCAGCAGGCCAGCCTTTCCCTCACATGACGAGCATTCCCATGGACAGCAACGAAGCGGCGGTAGTGCTGCGCGACGTGCACAAGAGCTTCGGCGCCAACAAGGTGCTGGCCGGCGTGAGCCTGCAGGCGCAGCGTGGGCAGGTCACGGCGATCATCGGCCGCAGCGGCTCGGGCAAGAGCACGGCACTGCGCTGCATCGACCGGCTGGAAAAAGTGGACAGCGGGCAGATCACGGTGTGCGGCCGCCGCGTCGACGATCCGGCGGTAGACCTGAAGGCGCTGCGGCTGGACCTGGGCCTCGTGTTCCAGGGCTACAACTTGTTCCCACACCTCAACATCGAAGAGAACATCATGCTGGCGCCGCGTGCCGCCAAGCATATGGACAAGACGCAGGCGCGCTCTCTCGCGCACGACGTGCTGGCCCGGGTCGGCCTCAGCGAAAAAGCGACGGCGTATCCCGAGCAGCTCTCCGGTGGGCAGCAGCAGCGCGTCGCGATCGCCCGCTCACTGGCCATGCAACCGAAGGTGATGCTGTTCGACGAAGTCACGTCCGCGCTCGACCCCGAACTGCGGGGCGAAGTGCTGAAGGTGATCGAGGAGCTGGCCGCCGGCGGCATGACCATGGTGATGGTCACGCACGAGATGGCCTTCGCCCGCCGCATCGCCGACCAGGTCGTCTTCATGCACGCCGGACGGGACTGGGAGTGCGGCCCCTCCGACATCCTGAACGATCCCCAAACCGCCGAGCTCAAGCAGTTCGTGCAAAGCGACCTGTAGTTGCGTCAACTTCTTTTCAACCAACCGCGAAAACCCGAAGGAGAAATCATGGCCCTGTTCAAAAGCGCCCGTACCGCCCTCGTGGCGTCCTGCCTGGCCGTCATCGCGCTCGCCGCGCACGCCGACCTGCTCGACGACATCATGAAGGCCAAGAAGATCCGCATCTCCACCGACGTGGCGATTCCGCCGGCCGGCATGATGGATGCCAACATGAAGCCCACGGGTTCCGACGTGGAGACGGCGCAGTTGCTCGCCAAGGACTGGGGGCTGGAGCTGGAATTCATCCCGACCACCGGCGCCACCCGCATCCCCAACGTCAACACCGGCAAGGCCGACATCATCATCTCGACGCTGTCGGTGACACCGGAGCGCGCGAAGGTGATCGACTTCTCGAAGGCGTATGCGGTGTTGCAGTCCGTCGTCGGCGCGCCCAAGGCCACCGCGATCAAGGACTGGGCCGACCTGAAGGGCAAGAGCGTTACCGTGACGCGCGGCACGACGCAGGACACCGAGCTGAGCGCGATGGCCAAGGACCGCGACTTCAAGGTCGTGCGCTATGACGACGACGCCACCATGGTGACCGCCGGCGCCACCGGCCAGGCCGAAATGGTCGCCACCTCGGTGGCGTTGGTCAATGCGATCTCGAACAAGAACCCCCAAAAGCCCTGGGAACCCAAGTTCGTCATCCGCAATTTCGACCTGGCCATTGGCATCAAGCAGGGCGAGCCGCGGCTGCTGGCGAAACTGGACGAATGGGTCGCCGCCAACCTGAAGAACGGCAAGCTCAGCGCGATCTACAAGAAGTTCTATGGCGTCGACCTGCCCGCGGCCATGACGAAGTGACAGTCGCAAGAAAGCAAGCTCACATGAAACTCGTCATCGGCTCCGACCATGCAGGCTGGGCACTAAAGGGGGGCGTGATCGCCCATATCAGAGCACTGGGCCATGAAGTGATCGACGTGGGCAGCCACGACGCCAACCCGGTCGACTTTCCGGACATCGCGCGGGCGCTGACGGCCAAGGTGCTGTCCGGCGAAGCCGAGCGCGGCGTCATGGTGTGCGGCACTGGCGTGGGTGCATCGATCGCCGCCAACAAGGTGCGGGGCATCCGCGCGGCGGTCTGTCACGACGTGCACTCCGCGCACCAGAGCGTGGAGCACGATGACGTCAACGTCATGTGCATCGGCGCGCAAATCGTCGGCCCCTGGCTGGCCAACGACCTGGTGACGTCGTTCCTCGCTGCGAAGTTCGAGGACAACGAGGACTACCGCCGCCGCGTGGCCAAGCTGCACGAAATGGACGCCGCGTTCAAGTGAAGCACATGTCCGTGCGCCCGAAGGTGGTGGTTTTCGGCAGCCTGAACATGGACCTGGTCGTTCGTGTACCGCGCATGCCGCAGGCCGGCGAAACACTGTCGGCGCACGGCTTCCTCGCCAACCCGGGCGGCAAGGGCGCGAATCAGGCAGTCGCGTGCGCACGGCAGGGCGCATCGGTGCTGATGGTCGGGCGCGTCGGCAACGACGCCTTCGGCACCCAATTGCGCACAGCGGTCGTGGCCCAGGGTGTCAATGCCGCTGGCGTCGCTACCACCCCAGGGGCCAGCACAGGCGTCGCGATGATCATGGTCGACGACTCGGCGCAGAACTGCATTGCGGTGGTGCCCGGCGCGAACGCCAGCGTCAGTGTCGAGGACGCCGACGCTCTGCGCGTGTGGCTGGCCGACGCCGGGCTGCTGCTGCTGCAACTGGAGGTGCCGATGGCCTCCGTTTTGCGGGCAGCGAACATCGCGAAGGAAGCGGGCTGCGCCGTGCTTGTGAACCCGGCGCCGGCGCAGGCGCTGCCCGAAGCCCTGTGGCCCTTGCTCGACATTCTGGTGCTGAACGAGACCGAGGCGTGCCTGTTCAGCGGTTTGCAATTGGTTGACGCGAGTAATGCGGCGGACGCCGCGGCGCTGTTGCTGCGGCGCGGTCCGCGCCACGTGATCGTGACGCTCGGGGAGCATGGCGTGGTCTGGGCTTCGGCGGCAGGCTCCCGGCACTTTCCGGCGCCGCAAGTCCGGGCGGTCGACACGACCGCGGCCGGCGACACGTTCATCGGCGCGCTCGCAGCGCTGCTGGTGGAGGGCCGACCCATGGACGAGGCTCTGGCGCACGCGATCCGCGCCGCGTCGATCTGCGTCACCCGTGCCGGAGCGCAGGCGTCGATGCCGTCGCGGGAGGAAGTGGAACGCTCGAACTGACGATCGGCGCGGTTGCCGCAGCGCCCACGGCGCTCATGGCATGAGGCGGGTTGTCGAATGCCGTTGCGGCAATCGCAAGTTGGCTACCGATTCCGGGGTCTCGGACAGCAATTTCCCTTTTCGCCAAACCTTCAGTCGATTCGCCCGCAGCCGAAGCGCCCCGACCGCATCTCGCGCCTGCAGCAGCACAAAGCTCGCATCGCACCCCGGCTCGATTCCATAGCCCTTGAGGTGCATCACCTTCGCCGCGTTCGTCGTGACGGCGTCGAAGCAGGCACGGATCCCTTTCTGGCTCGTCATCTGTGCCACATGAAGCCCCATATGCGCCACCTCCAGCATGTCGGCGGAGCCCATGGCGTACCAGGGGTCCATCACGTCGTCGTGGCCGAAGGCGACGGTGACGCCGGCGGCCATCAGCTCGGGGACGCGCGTCATGCCGCGGCGCTTGGGGTAGGTGTCGTGGCGGCCCTGCAGTGTGATGTTGATGAGCGGATTGGCCACGATGCTCACGCCGCTCTCCGCGATCAGCGGCAGCAATTTGCTGACGTAGTAATTGTCCATGCTGTGCATCGACGTGCAGTGCGAGCCGGTGACGCGGCCCTGCAGCCCCAGGCGCTGCGTCTCGAAGGCCAGAGACTCGATGTGGCGCGACAGTGGATCGTCGGATTCGTCGCAGTGCATGTCGACCAGCTTGCCGCGCTCGGCCGCGATCTCGCACAGCAGCTTCACGCTGGCCGCGCCATCGCTCATCGTGCGCTCGAAGTGCGGGATGCCGCCGACGATGTCCACACCCAAGTCGAGCGCGCGCTTGAGGGTGTCGGCGCCACCTTGGCGGCGCAGGACCCCGTCTTGCGGAAAGGCGACCAGTTGCAGGTCGATGTAGGACGCGACCCGGCGCTTGACTTCCAGCAGCGCCTCCACTCCCATCAGGCTCGGGTGGCTGGTGTCCACGTGACTGCGGATCGCGAGCAGGCCTTTGGCCACCGCCCAGTCGCAGTAGGTGAGGGCGCGTTCGATGATGTCCTGGGCCTTCAGTGTGGGCTTGAGCTCGCCCCAGAGCTGGATGCCCTCCAGCAGCGTGCCACTTTCGTTGACGCGCGGATTGCCGTAGGTGAGCGTCGAGTCCATGTGGAAATGCGCGTCGCAGAACGGCGGCGTGAGGAGGTAGCCGGCGGCGTCCACGGTTTCGTGGGCCGGGGCGGCGAGGGCGGGGGTGACGTCCGTTATCTTGCCCGCTTCAACTGCGACGGACATGTTGGTACGGCCGTCGGGGAGGGTGGCGTTGGTGATGAGAAGGTCTAACATGATTTTTCTCCGGCTGACGGCGCAATCGGGGTCAGAGCACGATTTCGCAGGTGTACCACGTGTGCCGGAGCCACCGCGTCCTGAATCGTGATCCGACCCCGATTGCTTATTTCCAGGCCGCCAGAAAAGCCAGCAGCACACGCGCGGAGTTGTCGGCGGCGATCCTGAAGAAAGTCTTCATTTCGTTCTCGCCTTCGCCGCCGCCGGCCAGATCGCTCAGCGAGCGAAAAGCGATAAAGGGTATGCCGTTGCTGTAGGCCACCATGGCCGTGGCGGCCGTCTCCATGTCGAGCACATTGGCATTGAACGTCTTGAACGTGTACTCCCGAAAGGCCGCGTTGTCGACGAACGCCTGGCCCGACACGCCGTTGCCTCCGAGCACCACATGCGGCTCGTGGCCGAGGCACTGGCGTTGGCTGTCGCAGCGGTCCAGGGCAACGCCGGCGGCGCGCCGCGCGATCTCCATCAGCGCCGGATCGGCATCGAACCAGAATTTCTTTTCGACGCCTTCATGCCCGGCGGAGCGCACGTCGACCGGCCGCGGAAAGATCATGCCGAAATTGGGCAGCTTGACGTCGTTCATGTGGCTGGGCGGCTGGTAGCGCCCGGGAGCGGGCTCGCGCGCCATGAGCGACTCCAGATACTGGCCCCAGCGCTGCGCGACCACTACGTCGCCCACCTTGAGGGCCGGGTTCACGCCGCCCGCGATGCCGCTGAAGACGATATGGGAGACTTTGAAACGGTCCAGCACGAGCTGCGTGTTCATCGCGGCATTCGTCATGCTGACGCCGCTGAGGAACATCACGACCGGCTTGCCTTGCAGCACGCCGCTGGTGAATTCAACCCCGTTGATCGACTGTTTGCGGGGTTGTTCGACCCGGCTTTGCAACAGCGCAAGTTCGGCCGGAAAGGCGGAAATGATCGCTATCCGCGGCCCATCGTCCGGCGTGGCCGAAGGCGCGGCGCAGCCGGCCAGGGCCAGGCTGGATGTGACGGCGAGCGAAAGAATCCATTGGCGCAAGACATTCCCCTTGTTTCTATCCCGCATCAGAACAGGTTCTGGATGTAGAAGGCGCGCTGGACGAACCACCATCCGGCAACCAGTGCCACCAGGATCGAGCCGACCGTCAGCACGCCTCTGCGGTACAAGCGGGTGGTGCGCAGGCCGAACGCAATCGGCACGAAAGCCGCCACGATCGCCGCCTGGCCTACTTCCACGCCCAGGTTGAAGCCCACCAGCGCCAGCACCAGCGCGCCCTGCGGCAGCCCGAGGTCCGTCAGCACCGAGGCAAAGCCGAAGCCGTGGATCAGCCCGAACACGAACGCAAGCAGCCCGCGCCGCCGCTCGATCGTGCCGCGCAGGTTGTTCAGCGCTGCGACGTCGATGGACAGGGCGATGGTCGATTCCACCAGCCGCGAGGGCAGGCTGATCACGTGCAGCGACGCGAGGCTCAAAGTGATCGAGTGCGCCAGCGTGAAGGCGGTGACTACCTTCAGCACCTCGATCAAGGACTGCCGCAGGCTGGGCGCCGGCTCCCATTGACCCTTCACGCGCACCAGCACTGCGGGCAGCAGCAGCGACAACAGGAACAGGATGTGGTCGGAGCCGACCCAGATGTGCCATATGCCTTCGACCACGTACTGCCGCAAGGTCTCCCAGGCGCTGAGCGCCTTCAGCTGCAAGACCTGCTCGGCGCTGTCCGTCGAAAAAACCAGCGCCTGCGCCCCGGCGGTGCCGGGGGCGATCCATTGCACCAGCCCGCGGTGCGTGGGGTCTACGTCGAACAGCAGCGAGTAGCGGACCTTCAGGCCCTTCTCCAGGCTTTCGCACTTCGCGGCCAGCGACAGCACGGCGTAGGTGCCGTCGCTGTGTTTGTCGAGCTTCAGCGGCCCGGCGGACGACAACGGGCACGGCTTGTCACTGCCGGTCACCGCCAGATGGGTGGACGCGTAGCGCGTGATGTCTTCGGTGCGCTGGCGCACCTCGCCCCAGGTCAGCGCGCCATTGCCGTCGCGATCCAGCTCCAGCACGTAGTCGAGGTCGCGCAAAGCAATGTCCCAACGCACGGCGATGTCGCCGCTGTCGGTCGTGCCGCGCAGGGTGAGGTAGCTGTCGCTGGGCTTGTGGGCCCAGGCTGTCGTCTGAAGAAGCAGGACCAGCACAAAAGCCAGCCAGCGCTTCATCGCGTCGCCCCCTTGGCGGCGAGCTGATCGGCCAGACGGGCGAGCGCCGGGTCCTCGTAATGGCTGGTACGCAACCAGTCCAGCGCGGGCTGCGCCGCTTTGGGCTGATTGGCCGCCAGGGCAACGCGCAGCAGGATTTCAGCGTCGCGCGCCTCTTTCTGCGCCGTGTAATTGCGCGAGGCCAGTTCGAGCGCCTTGGCCGTGTTGCCTTCCAGATCGAGCTCGAAACGCGCGGCCTCCTGCTCGTGCAGGCGGTCGCCACGCAGCGCAGCCGCCGCAAAGCGATCGCGCAGCTGGCCGGTCCAGCCCGCGGCGCGCGAGTCGTTCATCGCGCGTCCGGCCAGTGCGAGACGCAGCAGCAGGATGTCCGAGCGCTCCCAATCGGCCAGCAAGGTCACCACTTCGGCCGGGCGTTTTTGCAGCAGCAGGAAATCCGAGTAAGCGCCGAGCAGGTACTGGTCCGTCACGCCCTGGCGGAATGCTTCCTTGAAGTGTGCCTCGGCCTCGCCCGGACGCTGCAAGCGCATCGCCATGTCGGCAAGGCGAGTCTGCGCCCACAAGACCAGTTCCGGGGCGGACGCGCCGGAGGCACTCAACTCCTTGCCAAGGGAGTCGTAGGCTTCTGCGAGATGGCCGGTAGTCGCCTGTACATAAGCGATGCAGCCTTGCGCAACCAGCGGATGCGCCAGTGGGACCAGGCGCGTGCACTCGGCCAACGCTTCCGGGTAGCGCGCCTGCACCATGTGAATGGCCGCGCGCCAGGCGATCGGCTCGGGCGACCGGGGATCGAGCTCGCCGGCCTTCTCGAGGCTTTGCAGGCCACCCGCGAAGTCGTGGCTGTACTGCAGGATCATCCCGCGCACCAGCCAGTAGCCGGCGTTGCCGGCCGCCGATTGCGCCAGCGGGCCGATAGCAGCCTGCGCGTAGCCGACATAGCGTGGATCGCCCTGCGCCATCGCCAGGTCGAAATAGCGGCGGGCGATCTCCAGCCGCAGGGGTGTGTCGTTGGGACGCGCCGCAAGCTGCTTGCGCAGCGACTCGACCCTGCGCACCGAAGGGTCGGTCGCGCTGGCGGGCAGGCGCTCGACAATTTCGCTGTCGTTGGACGGGGTGTAGGGCGCTGCGCCCAGCCAACCGCAGGCCAGGCCGAGCGCGACGGCAAGTGTTGTTCTTGTTAGCTGTTTCGGCATCGACGCGAGTCTAGCCGGGACTTGGCCTGTCCATGCCCAGCCCGCAATGACGGCCTTACTTCGTCCCGAAGATCCGGTCGCCCGCGTCGCCCAGGCCTGGCAGGATGTAGCCGTGGTCATTGAGCTGGCGATCGATCGCCGCGGTGTAGATCGGCACGTCCGGGTGGGCCTTTTGCAGCGCCGCGATGCCTTCGGGACAGGTCAGCAGGCAGACGAACTTGATCGACTTGGGACTGAGTTCCTTGACCCGCTCCACCGCGGCGATGGCGGAGTTGCCGGTGGCCAGCATCGGGTCGACCACGATCACGTCGCGATCGTGCATGTTCTGCGGCATCTTGAAGTAGTACTCCACCGCCGTGAGCGTCTTCGGGTCGCGATACAGGCCGATGTGCCCGACCCGCGCGCCCGGCACCACGCTGAGCATGCCGTCCAGGATGCCGGTGCCCGCGCGCAGGATCGACACCAACACCAGCTTCTTGCCGTCGATTACCTTGGCAGTCATGTGCTCCAGCGGCGTTTCGATCTCGACTTCCTGCATCGCCATGTCACGCGTGACTTCATACGCCATCAGCATGGCCAGCTCGTTGAGCAGGCGCCGGAAGCTGTTGGTACTGGCCTCCTTTTTTCGCATCAGCGTGAGCTTGTGCTGGACCAGCGGATGGTCGATGAGGTGGACGTTGCCCATTGTTGATGCCTTGTTCTATCTTCTCAAAAAACCGTTCCGTCGCTCGCCACCTGCAAGGGTGGCAGCCCGCCGCGAAGGCGCTGCGCCAGCTCGCGGCCGGCTGCCCAGGTGCCGCCTTGCAGCACGCGCGCCAGCGGCAGCTGTGCTTCGCTCAATCGTAGCTGCTGGCGCACCGCCCGCGCCAGTTCGTCCATCAAGGCGACGGTCATGGCCCGCCATTCAACCACGATCTCGTCACCCGGCCGCCAGATCTGCTGTGCCGCCGATTCGTCGCGCAGCCGCAGCAGGCCGCTGTCGATCAGCAGGCCGCCATTGCGGTACTCGGGCAACGCGGTGAGTTCATCGAGCTTGTGGACCGTCACACCGGACCACTCGAAGGGTTCGAGCAGCGAATAGGTCAGCCACTGCGACAGCTTGTGGAAAGGCATCCAGCCGTCCGACAGCCCAACACCCCGCACTGCCGAATGCCGCCAGCAGTCGCCCAGCGGCACCGTCTCGATCGAATTCGCAGAAGGCCAGATGCCCGACAGCGTCATCAGGATCTCCGACAGGATGTCGTGAGCCGTGACGTCGGCGGTCGGCGGCACGTCGGGACCGAGCGGCACCACGATATGGTGGAACAAGCCGCTGGGCCGGCCATCCTCGCCGAAGGCCTCGGGTTGCTCCGACATGGCCTCGCCCAGGGTTCGCAGCAGGATCGCGCGCTCCTGGAGCCCGACCAGGGGATTGGCCTCGCTGACCTGCAAGGCCGAGGCCAGGTGATCGGTCACGAGCCCGCGCAGGCCCTCCGAGTCGGCTTGCAAGGGGTGGTCCTTGTCGCTGGAGAACAGCCCGGCGATGAAGGCGTGAAAGCTGGCCACTGCCAAGCCTTCGGAGCGGGTGAAGGTCTGGCCCGTGGCCGGTTCCACGTATTTCCATTCGGGTCCGGCGCCGGCATCGAGCAACACGCTCACGAACGCAAGGTCGATCATTGCCTGGCCGCGAAAAGCCCGCGGCATGGGCGCCAATAGCCGGTCGAGCTCGGCTTTGCGGTTGATTCCGCCCGCTTCGAAATGGCGCCAGCGGCTGTGCAGCGGAATGTGCAGCTTCGGATAGCGCCGCCGCGTCGCCGCCACGACTTCTGCTGCAGCCGAATCGAAGAAACCCTCGTCGACGATGAACCAGCTCGACTCGCCCTGGCGCGCGCGCGACAGCAGCTGCTTGGCACGATCGCGCACCGCGACGGTGGTGCGCAGGATCGCGGTGGCCTGTTCGGCCTGCGCATGGTTCGATATGAAGTCGGTGCCTCTCATTTGCCCAGTCCCCGGCCCTTGGGCTTCTTGAGTTCCTCGGCGTCGGGAATGCGGCCGGGCGTGAAATAGCCGGCCGCCATCTTGGCATCCATCTCGACCCGCGCATCGGCCGGGATCAGCTCGTCGGGAATGTTGACCCGTTCACCGATCTCGATGCCGGAATTCGTGATGGCGTCGTACTTCATGTTGCTCATCGACACCAAGCGGTGGATCTTGCGAACGCCCAGCCAGTGCAGCACGTCGGGCATCAGCTCCTGGAAGCGCATGTCCTGCACGCCGGCCACGCATTCGGTGCGGGCGAAATACTGGTCTGCGGTGTCGCCGCCGACCTGGCGCTTGCGCGCGTTATAGACCAGGAACTTGGTCACCTCGCCCAGCGCGCGGCCTTCCTTGCGCGAATAGGACACCAGGCCGACCCCGCCGCGCTGCGAGCCCTGGATGCACTCCTCGATCGCATGAGTCAGGTAGGGGCGGCAGGTGCAGATGTCCGAGCCGAACACGTCCGAGCCGTTGCACTCGTCATGCACGCGGGCCGTGAGCTCGACGGCCGGATTGGCGAGGTCGTGCGGGTCGCCGAAGATGTAGACGGTCTGCCCGCCGATGGGCGGCAGGAACACTTCCAGGTCGCTGCGCGTGACCAGTTCCGGGTACATGCCGCCGGTTTCCTCGAACAGCACGCGGCGCAGGTCGGTCTCGGAACAGCCAAAGCGCTTCGCCACGCCGGGCAGCCACCACACCGGCTCGATCGCGGCCTTGGTGACCATTGCCGCGCCGCCTTCGGTAAGCACCTTGCCGTCGGCTTTGAGCCGGCCGGCCTGCAGGCCTTCGATCACCTCGGGCAGGATAACGTGGGCCTTGGTCACGGCGATCGTCGGACGGATGTCATAGCCGGCGGCCAGTTCATTGGCAAAGACGTCGGCCACGAGAGCGCCCCAGGGATCCAGGCTCACGATCCGGGCCGCGTCGCTCCACTGCGGATAGGGCCCGATCACGTCGGTGGGCGCGGTATTGGTGAGGTCGGCCTTGTGCTGGCGCGACAGCGCACCGGCGGCCACCGCCAACGCCCGGTACACGCTATAGGAGCCACTGTGCGTGCCGATCACGTTGCGATGGCTGCGCTGCGTCGTGGTGCCGACAATCGGCCCGCGCTCGGCGGCGCTGGCGGCGCCCCACACGATCGGCAGCGCGCCGTAGCCGCCGGCATGCGAAGTCA
The DNA here is from genome assembly GCA_035571715.1 of Ramlibacter sp. Taxonomy (GTDB): domain Bacteria; phylum Pseudomonadota; class Gammaproteobacteria; order Burkholderiales; family Burkholderiaceae_C; genus Ramlibacter. The sequence continues at coordinate 795 of DATNCB010000757.1, read as the reverse complement.
GGCGGATGTGGCGCGGCGCGTTGTCCTTGCTGGCCGGGCTGGGCGGGGCGGGTGCTTCGACTGGCATGGCAAGCCCTCAAAAAAAGCAATGTACACCCGGGCTCGGCAGCACGTCAGCGCCGCTTGCTGCCCATGATGCTGCCCAGCACACCCCGGATGATTTCGCGGCCCACGGCACTGCCCATGGTGCGCACGGCCGACCTCGCCATGCTCTCCGCCATTCCTTCGTGATGGCCGCCGCGCGGGCCGGTGGTGCCGAACACGGCGTCGCGCAGGCTGTCCAGGATGGCTCCGCCGGCGGGCGCTCCCGGGGCCGGACCCGCCTGGCCGTCCGCGGGCGAGGTCGTTGGCGCGGCCGCCGGTGTTGTCGGCTGAGCCGACTCGGCCCGGCCCTGGAGCTTTTCATAGGCCGATTCGCGATCGACCGTCTTCTCGTAGACGCCGGCCACCAGCGAATTGGCCATTAGCGCCTGGCGCTGCGCCGTGGTGATCGGCCCGATCTGGCTGCCGGGCGGCAGCACGTAGGCGCGCTCGGTCACGCTGGGCCGCCCTTTGGCATCGAGCAAGCTCAGCAGCGCTTCGCCCACCGCCAGTTCGCCGATCGCAGCTTCGATATCCAGACCCGGCTTTTGCCTCATGGTCTGGGCCGTCGCTTTCACCGCTTTCTGATCGCGCGGCGTGTAGGCGCGCAAGGCATGTTGCACGCGGTTACCCAGCTGTGCCAGCACGCTGTCCGGAATATCCAGCGGGTTCTGCGTCACGAAATAAACGCCTACGCCTTTCGATCGCACGAGG
>DATNCB010000756.1:0-1785 GCA_035571715.1 Ramlibacter sp. | reverse complement strand
CCGACGTTCGGCCAGATCGGCCGCGGCAACAGGCCCCAGAGGAGACATCGATGCTGACCACGGAGAAGATGGCCGACTACGTGGAGCGCTGGGTCGCCGCGTTCGAGTCGAAGGACCTCGATCGCGTGCTGGCCTTTTACACCAACGACGTGGTCTTCCACTCTCCGCTGATTGCGCGGCTGAGCCATGACCCCAGCGGCACCGTGCAAGGCAAGGCGGCGCTGCGCGCCTACGTGAAGAAGGGCTTCGAGGTGTTCGACCACATCAACTTCACCGTCCTCGACGTGCTGCGGGGCGTCGACAGCATTGCGATCCACTACAAGGGCATCACGGGCACGCATGTCGTCGAGGTGCTGTTCTTCGACAAGGACAGCATGGTCCGCGAGTCGTATGTGCACTACGCGTCTCCTGAATAGCAACAACCCTCCGGTAGCTTTCTGTGAGCTCGCCCGGTGTGGCGCTGGCAAGCTCAAGAGATCGTTGGCATCAATGCAGCTCAGCGGGGCGATCACATAGCGGCCGATGGCGTCTGTCCGGTCTTGGCCGATCTCGTGAGTTCGCAGAGCGACGACGTTCGGCAGTAAACGACCGGAAGCGGCTCTTTACGAGTCTGTATTCGCCGCCAAAAGCGGCCGCTAGCTAGAAAGAGCGACTACGCGCCCCTTCAGCGCGCCCGCCAGCCCAGGACTCTGAGGTGCAGGTTCTGTACGTAGAGCCGGTCGGCGGTTTCAGTAAGGCCGGTGGTCTGCGGGTAGGCGCCGGTGGGGTCCTGCAAGTCGGCGACCACCCGGCCGTCTTCGGTGAAAGCAATCACATGCCCGTAGGCCTTTGGTAGCGGCCACAGCATGCGCGGCAGGCGCAGCGTGAGTTTGCGCAGGAAAGGTTTGCCGGCCATCGCATCTACGTCCGCACTGCGCGGCCCTGACAAGCCCAACCAGATCTTGTCGTCCATCCCACGCATCAGGTTGTCTGGGTAGCCAGGCAGATTGGCGAGCAGTACAGTCGCCTGAGGTGTGCCCGCCGTAATGTCCAGATTGTCGGCCGTCACCGCGATCTTCCACACACGGTACTTGCCGGTCTCGGCGACAAACAGGGTCTGTTCGTCGCGGCTCAGCGCCACGCCATTGGCGAAGCTCAAGCCTTTGGCGACGATGCGAGTGGTCTTCGTGGCGGGGTCGTATTCCAGGATACGCCCCGTGCACAATTGTTCGATGATGTCCAGGACAGCGGCCTCGTAGGTGCCGCCCCACTCGGCGGGCCCAAAGCGGCCCGAGGCATCGCTGAAATAGACCTTGCCGTTGCTCGCAACCACCACTGCGTCGGCATAGCGGATCGGGTCGCCGCCCACCTTGTCGGTCAGCATCGTGATCTTGCGATCCGGGCTGATGGCCAGCAAGCCCTTGATCGCATCGGCGGCGATGAGGTAACCGGCAGCGTCGAAGGCGAAGCCCAACACGCGGCCGCCTGTGTTGGCGAACACCTCCTGGCCTGTCCCATCGGCGTTCATGCGAAGTATGTTGCCGCTGGCCACCGCGGCATAGAGCTTGCCATCGCGCGCCAAAACGACGTGCTCCGGCCCTTCTTCGGCACCCAGCGATATGAGCTGAAGTCCCGCCAGTTTGTTGTTTACCGCATGGACTCCGCTGTAGCCTGGTGCGGCCGGCGCATTCCAACCCACCGGTTGAATCGGTACGGGCCACAGAGCCAGGTAGGCGGCCAGGGCCAGGAAGAGCAACGCGAGGGTCAGGATTGCCTTTTTCATAGTGGCTCCAATGGCATCGAACG
>DATNCB010000755.1:0-1127 GCA_035571715.1 Ramlibacter sp. | reverse complement strand
GCGCGCCGCCGACAACTTCTATTACTTCGCGGAGATGTGTACCCGCGTCGACGGCCACACCTATCCGACCGAAACCCACCTGAACTACACACTGTTCCATCCGGTCGGTGTTTGTGCGCTGATCTCGCCGTGGAACGTGCCGTTCATGACCGCCACCTGGAAGGTCGCGCCGTGCCTGGCGTTCGGCAACACGGCGGTGCTCAAGATGAGCGAACTCTCGCCGCTGACCGCGGCGCGCCTCGGTGAGCTGGCGCTGGAAGCCGGCATCCCTGCGGGCGTGCTGAACCTGGTCCACGGCTACGGCAAACAGGCCGGCGAGCCGCTGGCCAGGCACCCCGATGCGCGCGCGATCTCGTTCACCGGGTCGACCGCCACCGGCAACCGGATCGTCAAGGAAGCGGGCCTGAAGAAGTTCAGCATGGAGCTGGGCGGCAAGTCGCCCTTCATCGTGTTCGAGGATGCCGATCTCGAACGCGCGCTCGACGCCGCGCTGTTCATGATCTTCTCCAACAATGGCGAGCGCTGCACCGCCGGCAGCCGAATCCTGGTGCAGCGCTCCATCTACGCCGACTTCGCGCAGAAGTTTGCGCAGCGCGCGAAGCGGATCACCGTGGGTGATCCGCTCGACGAGAAGACCATCGTCGGCCCGATGATCTCGCAAGGCCATCTGGCCAAGGTGCGCAGCTACATCGAGCTCGGCCCGAAGGAAGGCGCGACGCTGCTGTGCGGCGGGCTGGACACGCCGTCGCTGCCTGGCCGCGTCAAGAAGGGCAACTACGTGATGCCGACCGTCTTCGCCGACGTGGACAACAAGATGCGCATCGCGCAGGAAGAAATCTTCGGACCGGTCGCCTGCCTGATTCCGTTCCAGGGAGAGGCCGACGCAATTGCCCTGGCCAACGACATCCAGTACGGGCTGTCCAGCTATGTCTGGACCGAGAATCTGGGCCGGGCCCATCGCGTTGCTGCCGCCGTCGAAGCCGGCATGTGCTTCGTCAACAGCCAGAACGTGCGCGACCTGCGCCAGCCGTTCGGCGGCACCAAAGCCTCGGGCACGGGCCGTGAAGGCGGGACCTGGAGTTACGAGGTATTCTGCGAACCGAAGAATGTTTCGGTCTCCTTCGGAG
>DATNCB010000754.1:0-1122 GCA_035571715.1 Ramlibacter sp. | reverse complement strand
CGCGGGTCGCCGACGATGACCGGCGCAGCTATTTCATCGCGCCCAACGTCGGCAAGGAAGCGATCGCGATCAACCTGAAGGACCCGCGCGGCCACGAACTGGTGGCGCGCCTGGTTCGCGAGCTCGACGTCGATGTCTTTTGCTGCAACACCGTGCCCTCGCGCTATCGCGCGCTCGGCATCGACCCGGCGCTGCTGCGTCAGGCCAAGCCCGACCTGATCTGGGCCGGCATCTCGGCGATGGGTCCGGCGTTTCCCGAGGCGCCCGGCTACGACCCGGTGATCCAGGCGATGGCCGGCTACATGGAAGTGACCGGCGAGCGCGACGGCCCGCCGATGCTGGCCGGCATCCCGGTCATCGACCTGAAGGCCGGCGACGAGCTGTACGCCAACGTGATGCTGGCGCTGCTGGAGCGCTATGAAACCGGGGCCGGCAAGGACATCCACGTCTCGATGCTGCAGGCCGCGGCATCGTGGCTGATCACCGTGCTGCCGCTGATCGATTTCGACTGCAGGCCCGACGAGATCACGCGTGCCGGCAACGAGCATCGCAAGTTCATCCCGACCAATGTCTACCCGACCCGCGACGGCTTCGTCTTTCTGGCCATCGGCAGCGACGTGCAGTGGCGCCGCCTGACGGCGATCCCGAAATTCGCGGTCGTCGGCAACGAAGTACGCGTGACCAACGAAGGCCGGCATGCGCAGCGCGCGGCGATCCATCGCGATATCGGCGCCGTCACCGTGCAGCACACGGCCGACGAGATCCTGGCCGACCTGCGCGGCGCGACCATTCCCGCCACCCGCATCCACGATATCCGCCAGACCCGCGAATTGCCCCAGCTGCGCGACAAATTGACGCGCACCGTCATGCCCGATGGCCGCACGCTGCACATGCCGCCGATGGCCGTGGATTTGCCGGGAGGCTGCGCTGAGCTGGGCTTTGCGCCCAAATACGGGCAAGATACGACGCCTGTGCTGGCCGAAGCCGGCCTGGCTGCCGCCGAGATTCAATCCCTCTACGCCGCCGGCGTCGTGGCCTGAAGCACCTTGAAGTACCTGTTCCGTTTCGCCCCCAACTAAAAGGAGACATCATGAAATCGATCCGCCTCACGCTACTTGCCGC
>DATNCB010000753.1:0-1905 GCA_035571715.1 Ramlibacter sp. | reverse complement strand
CGGCAGTCGAACCCATGCCCCCGATGGTGCCTTCCTGATCGGCCCGCATCTCGTACAGCTCGACGCCAAGCGCGATCAGGTCCTTGCGGTAGCGCACGTAACCGGCGTGGGCGGCCGGCGCATCGGTGGACGCCAGCGAGTTGGTCAGCACGCGGATACTCACGCCCTTGGCGCGCATGCGAGCGAACAGCTGCATCATCGGCGGACCCGGCACGAAGTAGGGCGAGACGATCAGGACCTCCTGGCGCGCCTGCTCCATCAGCTGCAAGAGGCCGTCCACCACAGTGTCGCCGGCGTCCACCTCGTCGTCGCCCGGGCCGATCTTGCCGGGCTTGTCCTCCATGACCAAGGCCGGGGCCCAGGTGAGCTGAACCTTGCGCAAGTCCATGGGGACGGGGTCCGGCGAGGCGACCGCGGTCGGTGTCACGCTGGGCAGGACCGTGGAGGTGAGCGTCGGCGCGGGCATGCTGGTCGCCGGCTGGCCCGCTGACTGAGACGGATCGCCACTCGCAGGAGCGTCTGCCTTGCGCAGGTCTTCCAGGTCGCGCGCCGAGACCAGCGACTGCATCGGATACGACAGCTCGTCGTTCCAGTAGCGGTCGAAGCTGGCGGACATATCCCGCACGACGCGGCCCACGGCCAGCACATCGAGGTCGACGAAATTGGTCTTTTCGTCGGTGCCGAAATAGGCGTCGCCCAGATTGCGCCCGCCGGTGATCCCCATTGCGCTGTCGGCGATGAACATCTTGTTGTGCATGCGCTTCTGGATGCGATCCATGTCGTGCAACGAGGTGAACAGGTGGCCGATCAGCGATGTGCGCGATCCCGGCAGGGGATTGAACAGCCTGATTTCCACATTCGGCTCGAATGCCAGCCGCAGCACCTGGGCGTCCTTGCCTACCGTGTTGAAGTCGTCCAGCAGGATGCGCACGCGCACGCCGCGGCGGGCCGCGTCGCGCAGCCGCTGCAGCAGGATTTCCGTACTGCTGTCGGCATGAATCGCGTAGTACTGCAGATCCAGGCTGCGCTGGGCCGACTCGATCAGCGCCAGCCGGCTGGAAAACGCGGCCCCGACGCTGTCCAGCAGGCGGAAGGCCGAATCGCTGCGCGAGCGGTCCTGCGCCTTGCGCTGCTGGACCAGCTGGCCCAGTGCCGTTTGCTCGGGGGTGTTGAAGGCGCTCGATGCTTGCCGATTCACATTGGCGGGCAAGCTGGCGCAGCCGACCGCCCACGTCGCCAGAACCAGGGTCACCAACCAGCGCCAGGCGATGGCCCATCGCAGAGCGGGCCGACGGTGCGAAATAAAGGCGGGAGACAGGTGCTGCATGGATGAAGTCACTCTAGCGCGAGCGTCGCCGCTGCGGGCGGACGCGAGGTCAGCCGTGGCCGCCAGTTGCTGCCGGACAAACGCTTACAAGCCGCTGCCCAGAATTTCCCAGCGCTCCAGTGCCGCCAGCAGTTCGTCGTCGATCTGCGCGGTTCTCTCGGACAGACCCTGGGCGCGCTCGGCGTCGAAGGCGTACAGGCTGCCGTCGGCCAGTTCGAGGTGGATCGCCTTCTGTTCCTGCTCGAGGGCTTCGATCAGGGCGGGCAATGCGTCGAGTTCGCGCTGCTCCTTGTAGCTGAGCTTCTTCCGCGCAGCGGCGTTGGTGCCGGATCGCGCCGTTTTTGCCGCCGCGGCCTCCTGCGTCGTCGCTCGAGCCTCCGCTGGCACTGCGGCCGCCAGCGCCAAGGCCTGCGCCCGGCGCGATTGCGTCAGCCAGTCCTGCACGCCGCCTTCGTACTCGCGCCACATGCCGTTGCCCTCGAACACGATGGTGCTCGTCACCACGTTGTCCAGGAAGGCGCGGTCGTGGCTGACAAGGAACACGGTGCCCTCGTAGTTTTGCAGCAGGTCTTCCAGCA
>DATNCB010000752.1:0-3748 GCA_035571715.1 Ramlibacter sp. | reverse complement strand
GACGTCAACTGCGTGGTCCTCACGGGCGCCGGCGAGAAGGCCTTCTGCACCGGCGGCAACACCAAGGAATACGCCGAGTACTACGCCGGCCAGCCGCAGGAATACAGGCAATACCTGCGCCTGTTCAACGACATGGTGACGGCGCTGCTGGTGTGCGACAAGCCCGTGATCTGCCGCGTCAACGGCATGCGCATCGGCGGCGGCCAGGAAATCGGCATGGCCTGCGACTTCTCCGTGGCCTCGGACCTGGCGCGTTTCGGCCAGGCCGGCCCCAAGCACGGCTCCGCCCCGATCGGCGGCGCCACCGACTTCCTGCCGCTGATGGTGGGCGCCGAGCGCGCCATGGCCGCCTGCGTGCTGTGCGAGCCGTTCTCGGCGCACCAGGCGTACCAGATGGGCATGCTGACCGACATCGCCCCGGCGCTCAAAGTGGACGGCAAGTTCGTCGCCAACCCGATGGTCGAAACCCAGCGCATGTATGACGAGTTCGGCCGCCTCGCCTACGGCCTGCCGAAGACCGGCGACGCAGCCAAGGAAGGCAAGGCGCTGATGGCCCGCGGCAAGGTCGACCTGTCGATGCTGGACGCGAAGGTCGAGGAGCTGTGCGCCAAGATGCTGCTCACGTTCCCCGAGTGCACGCTCAAGACCGTCGAAGAGCTGCGCAAGCCCAAGCTGGCCGCCTGGGACAAGAACAAGGAAAGCTCGCGTGCCTGGCTGGCGCTGAACATGATGACCGAGGCCCGCGCCGGCTTCACTGCTTTCAACGATGGCCCGAAGGACGATCGCGAAGCCGACTTCGTCCTGCTGCGCCAGAAGCTGGCCGCCGGCCAGAGCTGGCTGGACTCGATGCACGACCAGATCCAGCCGAAGAAGAAGCAATAGGTCCGCCAGCATGAGCACCGTTTCGCCCGTAGAAGCCCGGATTGAGCGCGACGGCGCCCTGCTGCGCCTGCGCCTGGCACGCCCCAAGGCCAACCTGGTCGACGCCGCCATGATCGCGGCGCTGCACGGCGCCTTGATCGAGTACCGCAAGGCCACCACCTTGCGTGGCGTGCTGCTCGATTCCGAAGGGCCGCATTTCAGCTTCGGCGCCAGCGTCGAGGAGCACCTGCCCGCCCAGTGCGCCAAGATGCTCGGCTCCCTGCACGCGCTGATCGTCGGGATGCTGGAGTTCCCGGCGCCGATCCTGGTCGCCGTGCGCGGCCAGTGCCTGGGGGGCGGCCTCGAAGTGGCGCTCGCCGGCGGCCCGATCTTCGCCGCGCCGACCGCGCAGTTCGGACAGCCCGAGATGAAACTCGGCGTGTTCGCGCCGGCCGCCTCGGTGTTGCTGCCGTATCGCGTCACGCAGCCGGTGGCCGAGGACCTGCTCCTGACGGGCCGATCGATCAACGCCACCGAGGCCGCCGCCAAGGGCCTGGTCCAGGTGGTGGCGGAAGACCCCGAAGCCGCGGCGCTCGCCTGGTTCGAAGAGCACCTGCAAGGCAAGAGCGCAGCGTCGCTCGCCTGCGGCCTCACCGCCGCGCGCGCGCAGATGCTGCGCGATGTGCGCAGGCGCCTGGCCGAAGTGGAACAGCTTTATCTCGAGCGCCTGATGCGCACCCACGATGCCAACGAAGGCCTTGCAGCTTTCCTGGCCAAACGCCAACCGGCCTGGACCCACAAGTAAATGCAGGAGACAACTAGATGTTAGCCACCCAATCTCCGGTGCAGAAGATCATCGATCGATGCACCGAGCTGTTCGAGGACCTTGACTTCAAGGCCGTGAAGGAATGGAAAGCGGCCAAACCCGGGCGCAAGGCGATCGGCTACATGCCGGTCTACGTGCCGCGCGAGATCATCCACGCGGCCGGCATGCTGCCGGTGGGTATCCTCGGGGGTGGCGACTCGCTCGAGGTGATCCAGGGCGACGCCTATTACCAGAGCTACATCTGCCGCATCCCGCGCTCGACCATCGAGCTGGGCCTGACGGGCCGGCTGGACTGCATGGACGGCATGCTGTTCCCCTCGATCTGCGACGTGATCCGCAACCTCTCGGGCATGTGGCAGATCCTGTTCAAGGACAAGTATGTGCGCTACATCGACGTGCCGCAGAACTACATCGACTCGATCGGCGGCAATTTCTATATCCAGGAAATGCAGACACTGCGCGAGGACCTGGGCAAGCTGCGCGGCTCTCCCATCACCGACGAAGAGCTGAATGCGTCGATCGCCGTCTACAACGACAATCGCGTCGCCATCGACGAGCTCTACAAGTACCGCGCGGCCAAGCCGTGGCAGGCGCCGACCTCCGAGGTCTACCTGCTGCTGCGCGCCGGCATGGTGCTGCCGCCGGAGGAACACACGAAACTGGTGCGCGAGTACCTCGTGGCCACGGACACGGTACAGCGTCCCAAGCGCGACAACGCTCGCGTCGTCATCAACGGCTCGTTCTGCGAGCAGCCGCCGCTGTCGCTGATCAAGTCGATCGAGATGTCCGGCTGCTACATCGTCGACGACGACTTCATGCTGGTCACGCGCTGGCTGCTCGATGAAGTGCCCGCCAATGCCAGCCCGCTGGACGAGCTTTCCAAAGCCTTCCTGCACCGCTCGGCCACGACGGCGGCCAAGTACGACACCACCCGTGAAGAGAAAGGCATGTTCCTGCTCAAGCAGGTGAAGACGCGCGGTGCCGAAGGCGTGGTGTTCGCCGCCCCGTCGTTCTGCGACCCGGCGCTGCTCGAGCGCCCGATGCTGCAGGACGTGATGGCGCAGCACAAGATTCCCTACACCGCGTTCAAGTACGCGGAAAACACGGGTCAGATGGCCCCCATCCGAGAGCAGTCCGGCACTTTCGCCGATTCGATCAAGTTGTGGAGCGTCAAATGAATACCGCCATCCAGATGCCGGCCAGCAAGAAGGCCAAGCCCGTCGCCATCAAGGACGACGCGATGAACTATCAGAAGGACCTGATCAATTCCAACTACCTGGATCTCGCCAAGGCGCACGGCGAGGGCCGCAAGGTGGCGGCGACCTTCGTGCCGGGCAACCTGAACGAATTGCTGATGTGCTTCAACCTGGCGCGCAGCCTGCCCGAAACCAACGCGCTGCAGAACGGCCTGCGCAAGAAGTCCGGCAAGTTCATCATGGACGCCGAGCGCGACGGCCACAGCGAGGATGTCTGCACCTACGTCAAGTCCGACCTGGGCTCCATGATGGGCGGCGAGATCGGCCCGACCGGCGACGTGCTGCCTCGGCCCGACGTGCTGCTGCTGTCGTACACCGGCTGCTTCACCTTCATGAAGTGGTTCGAGCTGATCCGCCACAAGTACGGCTGCGAGACCGTGATGCTGCACGTGCCCTACCAGGGCGAAGGCAAGATCCAGCCAAACATGCGCGAGTACGTGGTCAAGCAGCTGAAGGAAACCGTGATCCCGACGCTGGAGCGCATTTCCGGCGTCAAGTTCGACATCGACCGCCTGCGCCAGTACATGCGCGAATCGGCCAAGGCCGAGGAAGACCTGGTCAAGGTGCTGCAGTCGGCCAAGAACCGGCCCTCGCCGATCGACGGCTACTTCGGCGCCGTGTACTACATCGGGCCGATCTTCACCGCCTTCCGCGGCACGCCCGAGGCGACCACGTACTACCGCATGCTGCGCGAGGAAATCGAGGAGCGGGTGCGCCTGGGCAAGGGCCCGGTCACGCCCGAAGGCGACATGGGCGAAGAGAAGTACCGCCTGATCGTGGAAGGCCCGCCCAACTGGACCAGCTT
>DATNCB010000751.1:0-3353 GCA_035571715.1 Ramlibacter sp. | reverse complement strand
CGTACCGCCGCCGAACATCCCCGGCGCCAGTGCGTCTGAGCCGCCTATCGCCCCGCCAGACAGGCCGCGCTCATGATGCCCTTCGAAAAGCCTTTCGGCGAGCATGCCGGCGGCAAGGCCACCGGCCACGGCGAGCCCCGTGCCCAACATTCCACTGCCCGCCGCGGGCGCCGGAGTAGACCCCGCGGGATAGCCCGGCGTATAGGCCGGGGAGGATGCCGTCGCAGCGGGGGCGCCCATAACCCCGCCGGTACCAAACCCAGCGGGCCCAACTCCTACATTCTTACGTGCGCCAAACAGCCGCCATAGCAGAAAGGCGATTGCGGCGCCGCCCGCACCCCATATCCAACCCGGCACGCCACCACGCTCGGCCAATGGCTGCGCATGCTGCACCACTGAGGCGCGCGAGGCCGAGGTGTCGGCGCGCTGTTCGCGTTCGAGCAATTGTTCGAACGCTGTGAACTTCTCGGGCTGGGTGAAGCGAACGGCCGGATCAATCTGCTTGGCCAGGCGCGCCTCTTGAGCGGCTGCGCCAAAACGGCGGTTGTGCGCCAACATTTCGGCATAGAGATAGTGGGCCTTGGCGCTATCGGGCCTGGCCGCCACCACCTCGCGCAGCATGCTTTCGGCCTGCGTGTAGTGACCGGCTCGCACCTCGGCCTGCACCGCTTCGACAGTCGGCAGTGCAAGAGCCGCTATGGTCCACAGCATCAATATCGCCAACGCAACAAATCGTTTCACAACATTCAGGGGCCTTGGCCCGGGGAGTTGATTGACCGCCGGTACATGGTGCCGGCGGTCACGAAAACAAGGCCGCGCCGGCAACCCTTTGGGCATTGGCCCGTGCCTTGGGTGACACCGGAGTTGTGGCAGCGACGCCGGCACATTGTCGCTGCCGCACTTGCGGCCACACCGCCGAAGATCGTTGCTGTCTTCGCAGCTTCCGATGTCTTTGACGCGGGTCGTCTCCTCTACACTGCTGCCCCATACAAGGACAGCCATGAAAACAGGTCGGAAACACAAGGAACTGCTGCTCCCCTTCTTGGCCAAGCTGTTCTGCTGTGCTTCGTCTCAGCAGTCTTCACCCTGGTGGTGGCTGTGGGTTACGGGATCCTGACTTCCTTCGGGAGATGGCTTGCGCTGGGTATCTCCGCTTTTCTGCCTAGCACTTATGCGTGGGAAGCCGCCGTCCTCATGGGTATAGGCGTGGCACTCTTCAACACAACAGGCGACTCGGTTGAACTCGACTGCGACCAAGGTCGGAAAAGTCACAGTGCGGTGACATACGGGCTTGCGCTCGCAACTACTGCCCTGTTTGCCCTGGTATTGGAGCGGATTTCGCACGGTACCTGGCTGCAGCCGTATTTCCAGACGTGGGGCGGGGCGGCAGTGGTAGGTGCATTCCTGGTGACCAACCTCGTCGCCATTCGCTGGCATCGGAATAGCTTGTTGTCCAAACCCAGGCAATGACGAGTCGGAGCTTCCCGGCATTCCTCACCACGTGAAAAGAGTTGAAGGCTGGGGGTTTGCAGCCTACTGCACCAGAGTCCCTAATCGGGCGGGGTGCTTGTGAAACAGCAGGATGGGGCGCCAGCAGGAGGACCCTTCTGGGCTCGCATTCCGCGGCTCACCGAACGGACCCGAACATTGGGCGCTTTCAAAGATTTCGCGATCACAGACGGCGCCCGGATGCATTCGTAAATCCGGTGACTCCTCAAGTGAGTGGGATTCCCGCTCGCGCCTGATGCGTTTCGGTATGCGGCCCGCCAAGTGAGCAAACATCCGGCGTCGACTTTGATGACCGTCCGTTCGTGTTGCCGCGCGGCGCAGGCGGCGTGCAAGCGCAACCCCCAAGTTTCTTTACTGTTCCTACACACTCGACGCGTCAACACATTGAAGCGGGGGCCGTTAGGAACAGGCAAGCAGGAATGTCTCCTGCAGCTAAAACGAAGGAGAACCACCATGAATAAACCCCTGATCGTCGCCTCTTTGCTGTCAGTCCTGGTCGCGAGCAGCTTTGCGCAGGCACCTGCGCAGGAACAGAAAGACAACCAATTTCAAAGGACACATCCACGCCGCGAACAGGTGAACCAGCGCCTGGCTAACCAGAACAGACGCATCAAGCATGAAGTCAAGGAAGGCGAAATGAGCAAGGCGCAAGCGGCCAAGCTTCATAAAGAAGACCGACAGATTCGCCGGGAAGAGCGGCTCATGGCCGCCCAGAATGGCGGGCACATCACCAAGCAGGAACAAAGGACGCTGAACCAGCAGGAGAACAAGGTCAGCGCACAAATCGGCAAGTAATAGGTTGGCCTCGGGGCTGCTAGCCAGCCCGCTCAGTCCAATCAGACGGTGAGGATAGATCACATCCCGAGAGGCCCAACACCAGCATCAGCAATCCGGTGGCATCGATGGCGCCGACGACCTCGGCCCAGCTGAGGTGGCCGAGCGCTGGGGCAACCAGCACCGTCCCCGGGGATCGTCCAGAAGAAGACGAGCGGCTGCCGCTATAACGTGCAGAAGAGCAGGGTGATCCCCGTTGCCAATCATCCTCGGCATCCTCACGGCAACGTGTTCAACCACGCGCTGACCGGCGCAGTCGGCGCGTGGTTGACCGCCCAGCTTGGACCTGACCTCCGTCAGTGGGTCATGGGGCTGCCCTTCATCGCCCACGGGCCTGCTCATTCCCAACAAGGCCGACGAGGAGACGCCCGCCGCGCGCGGCGATTCGGCGTCTTCGGAACTACTTCACCCTTCGAGTACGCTTTGAAAAGTCGTCTTGTGCCAAGCCTGCCGAACACCTTTTGTAGCCAAGTTTCTTCTAGTGTTGAGCCGGACAGCGAGGATTGGGTTGGTAGCATCCAATATGGCAACGATGCATGAACACGAACTCAACGGGTTCGTCTATTACTGCAAGCATGGCGCCGGTAGCTGGAATTCGAACTGGTATTTTCGGCCAGAAGGCGCAGCCCTAAGCGTCAATTGCGTTGTCGGCCGGAAGGCCGTCAGGCGAGACGTGGAGGCTCTATTGGACAGGCCTGAAGTTGCGATGCGGCACTACCGGGAAGCGGTTGCCCGCCAAGCCGATATCGCCGCAGCGGTCGCTGCGCTGGAATGGACCAAGGCGCGGCATGCGTGGCTCCACAGCCGCGACTTTGACCCGAGCGGCACAACGAACAGCGCCAGCGAGGTGAGGCGCGTTCTGGAAGAGGCCGCTTGCAGCGCCGAGGAGGTCAAGCGTGCCGAGGAGGCGGTAACGCAGGCCAAGCAAGCATTTTTCTGAGCCGCACGCTTCCTTTCAAGATGGATGAACTCTCCCAGTCCTGGCCAAGCTTCGCACCAGGCGTTGGACT
>DATNCB010000750.1:0-2654 GCA_035571715.1 Ramlibacter sp. | reverse complement strand
ATCCCGGGCCGCAACCGTTACCGCCTCACCCACAACAGGCTCGCGTTCGCGATCTTCTATCCCAAGGTGCACGACCGGCTGCTGCATCCCTTGCTCGTCGCCGACTAGCCGCCAGCTCCAACGTCGATACGAAAAGCGTTGCACACCATTGACATTCACATCACACAACGCATCGAGGATGCCGGGCTGCTGCCCACCGTAGCCTGAAACTCAAGACAACTCTCAACGTTCTAGCGACCGAGGTTCGCTAGCGACCAAGGTTCGCTACGCCGCAGCCGGGACTTTGCCCGGCGGCGGTGGCCCGTCGGGCAGCTTCAATTCACGCGGGCAGATGGTTTCCTAGGCCGAAGTTCCCCCTTGTAGGGCGGGTCTGAACTCTCGTTTGTATTGATGAGCGGGCATTTCGCGCTCAGAAGCAGCTTTGGTTCGTAGACATGTATAGTCCTTAACTACGCGGCGTGTCACACGGTGATGTACCGGTCTACCGTTGGCAAGTGTGCTACAAAGTAGACATGTATGTGGCGCGGATTCCGAATCGGGGGTCGCCGCCGGCCATCCTGCTGCGGGAAAGCTACCGCCAAGGCGGGAAGGTGAAGAACCGCACCCTGGCCAACCTGTCGCACTGGCCCGAGCCCAAGGTCGATGCGCTGGCGCAGACGCTCAAGGGGCTGCCGCCGAAACTGGATTTGTCGCAGGCCTTTGAGATCACCCGCAGCCTGCCGCACGGGCATGTCGCGGCGGTGCTGGGCACCGCACGTCGGCTCGGCGTGGAGGAGCTCATCGATGCCACGCCCTCGCGCACACGCGATCTGGTGACCGCGATGCTAGTCGCCCAGGTGATCGATCCCGGCTCCAAGCTGGCGGTCGCGCGGGGGCTGCGCGCCGAAACCGCCACCAGCTCCCTGGGACGGCTGCTTGGCGTGGCCAGCTGTGATGAGGACGACCTGTACGCGGCCATGGACTGGGTGCTTGAGCGCAAAGAGGTCATCGAAAACGCCCTGGCTGCCCGGCATTTGGTCAACGGCACGCTGGTGCTCTACGACGTGTCCTCGGCGGCGTTCGAGGGCCGCACCTGCCCACTGGGGGCAATCGGGCACCCCCGTGACGGGGTCAAAGGCCGGCTGCAGATCGTCTACGGGCTGCTGTGCTCGCCCGCCGGGATCCCGATCGCGATCGAGGTGTTCGAGGGCAACACCGCCGACCCCAACACCCTGGCCGCCCAGATCACCAAGATCAAAACCCGGTTCGGGCTGTCCCGGGTGTGTCTGGTCGGGGATCGGGGCATGCTCACCCACGCCCGCATCCGCGACGAGGTGCGCCCCGGGCAGCTGGACTGGATCAGCGCATTGCGCGCCCCGCAGATCAAAGCGTTGGTCGAGGAGGGCGCGCTGCAGCTGTCGCTGTTCGATACCCAGGACCTGTTCGAGATCAGCTCCCCGGAGTTTCCCGGCGAGCGGCTGGTGTGCTGCCACAACCCCGCCCTGGCCGAGAAGCGGGCCCGCAAACGCCAGGATCTGTTGGCCGCCACCGAAAAAGAACTCACCCCCATCGCCGCCGCCACCGGCCGCGCCAAACGCGCGCTGCGCGGCAAAGACAAGATCGCGCTACGGGTGGGCAAGGTGATCAACCACTACAAGATGGCCAAACACTTCACCCTCACCATCACCGACGAATCCTTCACCTTCACCCGCAACACCGAGGCCATCGCCGCCGAGGCCGCCCTCGACGGGATCTACGTGCTGCGCACCAGCCTGCCCGAACACACCCTGGGCCGCGACGATGTCGTGCTGCGCTACAAGAACCTCGCCGATGTCGAGCGGTTCTTTCGCACTCTCAACAGCGAACTGGACGTGCGGCCCATCCGGCATCGGCTGGCCGACCGGGTGCGCGCCCACATGTTCTTGCGCATGCTGTCCTACTACATCAGCTGGCACATGAAAGCCGCCCTGGCCCCAATCCTGTTCGTCGACAACGACAAACCCGCCGCGGCCGCCAAACGCGCCAACCCCGTCGCCGCGGCCCAACGCTCCGATCAGGCCCTGACCAAAGCGGCGCGTAAACGCACCCCCGAGGACACCCCAGTACACAGCTTCACCAGCCTGCTCGCCGACCTGGCCACCCTCTGCGCCAACCAGATCCAACCCGCCGACGACATGCCCGCATTCACCATGCCCACCAGCCCCACTCCACTACAGCGGCGAGCCTTCGAACTCCTCGACCTCTCCCACCGCCACGGCCTGGCGTAGTCAGTACAACAGCCCCACCACAGCGCAAAACCCCAGCTCAACGCCCCAACCCGTCACCACACCAGGGGGAACTTCGGATTAGGAGACGGTCGACCGGCGGGGTAGCAGACTGGTCCCGACCCGCTCCCGAGCCGGGTGCGGCCAACGTCAACCTCCCCAACGTCCCCGACGTCAACTTCGCGGACGTCAATGTCCCGGACATCAACGCCAACCAGCCGCACATCAACGTCCCAGACATCAACGTCCGGGACGACATCGCGGACATCGTCCCGGACTTCAACCCGCCAAATATCAACGTCCCGAACGTGGGTGGCGGTGGACGTGGTGGCGGCCGTCGGTAGCACGGGCGTGGGACTACGGGCGCGGGCGGTGCGGTCGGCCTGGGGCGCGGTGCCGATGTTGCCATCG
>DATNCB010000749.1:0-2321 GCA_035571715.1 Ramlibacter sp. | reverse complement strand
GCTCTCGATCTGGAACTCGACATTCTGCGTGGTGTACAGGTAGTCCAGGTAATCGCCCACGCTGCGCCTGGCCGCGCCGCCGTCGCCAGCAGCGCCCAATTCGATTCCTTCGCGCAGCTGGCGGCCGAACTTCTCGTTCATCACGTCGTCGCTCAAGTAGGTGATGTGGCCGATCATCCGGGCGATGCGCAGCCCGCGCTTGGGCACGACGCCGTGCTCGTAGAAATGGCCGCCGTGAAAGTCCGGGTCGGTCACGATCGCGCGCCGCGCCACTTCGTTGAAGGCGATGTTTTCGGCCGTGAGATTGGGCGCGCCGGCCACCACCACGGCATGGCGCACGCGCTTGGGATACTGCAAGGTCCAGGACAGCGCCTGCATGCCGCCCAGGCTGCCACCCATCACGGCCGCCAGCGACTCGATGCCCAGCCGGTCGAGCAGCCGGGCCTGGGCGTCGACCCAGTCTTCCACCGTCACGACGGGGAAGTCGGCGCCGTAGATCTTGCCGCTGTCGGGGTTCGCATGCATCGGACCGGTCGAGCCGAAGCACGATCCCAGGTTGTTCACCCCGATCACGAAAAAGCGCTCGGTGTCCACCGGCTTGCCGGGGCCGATCATCGTGTCCCACCAGCCTTCGGAATTTTCCTGGCCTTCATAGTTGCCGGCCACGTGGTGCGACGCGTTCAGCGCATGGCAGATCAGGACCGCGTTGCTCTTGTCCGCGTTGAGCGTGCCGTAGGTCTCGTACGCCAGCGAGTAGCCGCGAATCGACGCGCCGCTTCGCAGGGCAAGCGTGTCGGGAAACTGCATCGATTGCGGCGTGACGATCATCAAAATAAAACCCGGCGTCGCTAAAGAGGCGAGGCCGGGTCTGCGGGCTGGTCGATCTTTAGCTGTATTTATTGAGCGCCCGCAAGCTGGAGCAAATCGGCGCTTCGAATGAAGTATATCAATCCCCGGCCGGCGATTCGATCAACCCCATCCGGCGATGGCCGCGATACCCAACGCGCAGAAGATCAGCGCCGACACCAGGTGCACGACGCGGATCGGCACGCGCCGGGTGACCGCATCACCGAACCAGACCACCGGCACGTTGGCCAGCATCATGCCCAGCGTCGTGCCCGCCACCACCGAGAACAAGGCCTGGTACTGCGCCGCCAGCATCACCGTGGCGACCTGCGTCTTGTCGCCCATCTCGGCGAGAAAGAAGGCGACCACGGTGGTGCCGAACACACCCAGGCGCGGCGCCTTGTCGCTGTCTCCTTCATCCAGTTTGTCGGGAATGAGCATCCACAGTGCCATGGCGACGAATGACGCGCCCAGCACCCAGCGCAGTACCTGCGGGCCGAGCAAAGTCGTGACCCACGTGCCGGCGGCGCCGGCGAGTGCGTGATTGGCGAGGGTGGCGACAAGGATGCCCGACACGATCGGCCAGGGCTTGCGAAAACGCGCGGCCAGCACCAGCGAGAGCAGTTGCGTCTTGTCGCCCATTTCAGCGAGGGCGACGATGCCGGTGGAGACGAGGAATGCTTGCAACGGAGAGTCCGGCCGGCATTGTAGCCGCGACGTCTCGACGCACACTTCTGGCGTACTTATTGCTTCGTTATGGTGCGCACACCTGAATTCATCGTGTAGTGCACCAATAACAGGCAATTCATCCAAAGAGGGGTTTCATGGAAGCACTAAAACAGGGCTCGGACGCTTTGTTCATCCTGCTGGGCGGCATCATGGTGCTTGCCATGCACGCCGGTTTCGCGTTCCTGGAGTTGGGCACCGTCCGCAAGAAGAACCAGGTCAACGCGCTGGTGAAGATCCTGGTGGATTTCTCGGTGTCCACCGTCATGTACTTCATCGTGGGCTACGGCGTGGCTTACGGCACCAGCTTCCTGGTCGGCGCCGAGCAGCTGGCGGCGCGCAACGGCTACGAGCTGGTGCGGTTCTTTTTCCTGCTCACGTTCGCCGCGGCGATTCCCGCGATCATCTCGGGCGGCATCGCGGAGCGGGCGCGCTTCGGCCCCCAGCTGATCGCAACGGCGGTGCTCGTCGGCGTCGTGTATCCGCTGTTCGAAGGGGTGGCCTGGAACCATGCCTTCGGTGTGCAGGACTGGATCAAATCGGTGGCGGGCGAGGAGTTTCACGACTTCGCCGGTTCGGTCGTCGTGCACGCGATGGGCGGCTGGCTGGCGCTGCCCGCGGTGATCCTGCTGGGCGCGCGCAGCAATCGCTACCGCAAGGACGGAGCGATCTCGGCCCATCCGCCTTCCAACATTCCGTTCCTCGCGCTGGGCGCCTGGATCCTGACCGTCGGCTGGTTCGGCTTCAAC
>DATNCB010000748.1:0-1573 GCA_035571715.1 Ramlibacter sp. | reverse complement strand
AGCCCATTGAGTGTCCCGAGCGTCCGGAGCCGTGCGAGCTGGAATTCGCCGTGACAGCCATTCGACAAAACACAAAATGTGATGATCCGTATCAACGGCTCGGGCCCGGCCGGCAATTCTTGCGATTTGACCTCGACGTGTCGTCTCCTGTCGACCGATTCAGCGACCCGGAATTCGCCGCCAATGCACTACGCCTTAGCCATTGGAGTGTTGTCAAGGATGGTGACCACGCCTTGGAAAACGATATTTACATGTACGCCAAGTGCGGCGACAGTACAGAGGTCATCTCGCAGCCATTGCGCCCGGGCACTCACACAAAACCTGTGGTGGTGATTGACGCACCGAATCCAGCGGCGTTTCTACAGCTAGAATACGAAACATGGACCTTGACCCCGCGTGTTGGACACGCTTAATCCCGGATTTCAGCCGGGGAAGCGAGACGATCCAACCCGATGGCAAGAAAGAATTACTCCGAAGAGTTCCGCAGGGATGCGGTCGAGCTGTATCGCGTAACTGAGGGTGCAACGGTTGCCCAGATGGCTGCCGATCTCGGTATCGCGCACGGCTCACTGTCGGCCTGGCTCAAAGCCGCGGGCGTCCCGATCCGCAAGCATGGCCACGCCGTGGCGCCGCCCGGTCCGGCCGAGACCCATGAGCAAGAGGCCACCCGGCTGCGGGAGCGGGTCTGCGAGCTTGAAGCCGAATCGGTGAAGCTGAACACCGAACGCGACATCCTGCGGGCGGCGGCCAAATATTTCGCCGGGGAGACGAACTGGTGAGCCGCTTCCAGTTCGTCGCCGACCACCGGGACGCCTTCGAGGTGAAGTGGCTCTGCGCGGTCGTTAAGGTCGCGCGTTCGTCGTTCTATGCCTGGCTGGCCGCCGCCGACACCCGGGCCGCCAAAACCGCCGCTGATGAGGCGCTCACGGCGCGTATCCGCGCTGTGCATGACGGGGACAGCACCTACGGTGCGCCGCGGATCACCGCCGAGCTCAACGACGGTGCCCCAGAGGCGCAGCGGGTCAACCACAAGCGGGTGGCCCGGGTCATGCGCACCGCGGGAATCGCCGGCTACCGGCGCAGACGCCGGGTGAAAACCACCGTGGCTGATCCGGCCGCCCAGAAGGTGCCCGACCTGCTGCGCCGCGACTTCACCGCCCCGGCACCGAACGCCAAGTACGTTGGTGACATCACCTACCTGCCGCTGGCTACCGGCGGGAATTTGTATCTGGCCACGGTGATCGACTGCTGCTCACGCCGGGTCGCCGGGTGGGCGATTGCCGAGCATATGCGCACCGAACTTGTCGAGGATGCGCTCACAGCCGCCGACTCGGTGCGCGGCGGTCTGGCCGGTGCGGTATTCCACTCGGATCACGGAACTCAGTACACCTCAAAGGATTTCGCGAAACTCTGCAAAAAGTTGGGAGTCACCCAGTCAATGGGCGCGGTCGGCACGAGTGCTGACAACGCATTGGCCGAATCGTTCAACGCAGCCCTCAAACGCGAAGTCCTCCAAGACAACAGCTGCTGGGCCGATGCGACCACCTGCCGCCGCCAGGTCTTCCGATGGCTG
>DATNCB010000747.1:0-6088 GCA_035571715.1 Ramlibacter sp. | reverse complement strand
GCCGGGTTGTTCGGCAAGGAGGCCTGACGTGTCTTCGCGGCCCGAAACCCTGACGCAAACGCCGACGCCGCAAGCGCAGGCGCCCGCTGCCAAGAACCCGAGCGTGATGAGCCGGACCACCCGACTCACCTATCTCGCGCTGCTTGCGCTCGCGCTACTCGCGCCGGTGATCGGCCTGTACCCGGTCTTTGTGATGAAGCTGCTGTGCTTCGCCCTGTTCGCCTGCGCGTTCAACCTGCTGCTTGGCTTCACCGGGCTGCTTTCATTCGGGCACGCGGCTTTCTTCGGCAGCGCCGCGTACGTGACGGGCTGGTATATCAAGGCCATGGGCTTGACCCCGGAACTGGGCATCGCGGTCGGCGTGCTGGCCGGCGCGGCGTTGGGCCTGGTTTTCGGATTGGTCGCCATCCGGCGCCAGGGAATCTACTTCGCGATGGTCACGCTGGCGCTGGCCCAGATGGTGTTCTTCGTGTGTCTGCAGGTGCCTTACACCGGGGGCGAAGACGGCCTGCAGGGAGTGCCGCGCGGCAAGCTGTTCGGTCTGCTGTCGCTCGCGTCGGACACGACGATGTACTACGTCGTGCTGGCCGTCTTCGTGGCGTGTTTCCTCGCCATCCTGCGCATCGTCACTTCGCCTTTCGGCCAGGTGCTCAAGATGATCCGCGAAAACGAGCCACGCGCCGTCTCGTTGGGCTACGAGGTGGACCGCTACAAGCTTTTGGCCTTCGTCCTGTCGGCCGCGCTGTCCGGTCTGGCCGGCTCGCTGAAGACGGTGGTGATGGGTTTTGCGTCACTGACCGATGTGCACTGGTCGATGTCGGGCGAGGTCATCCTGATGAGCCTGCTGGGCGGCGTCGGCACCTTCTTCGGGCCGGTGTTCGGCGCCGGCATCGTCGTGGCGCTGCAGGACAACCTCGCGGACAAGGTCGGCGCCTGGGTCAACGTGATCATCGGCGCCATTTTCGTGGTCTGCGTACTGGCCTTCCGCAAAGGCGTGGTCGGTGAACTCGGCGCTTTCCTGGACCGGCGCCGGGCGAAAAAGTCCTAGTCGCCCCTGTTGCCCCAGACGGCGATCAGGGCTTTGGTCTTTTGCCATGTAGTCAGCCGCTCGTCCGACAGCGAATCGAGAAAGTCGGACAGGCCTTTGGACTTGGCCATGGTGTAGAAGGTCAGAAAGATGGTGGGAACGAGCACCACCACAAACAACAGGATCTTGCGCACCGGCGATGCATCGGCCTCGGCGATGAGGTTCATACCCAGGAAGCCCGTCGTCACGGTACCGATGAGCCCGAAGATCGTGACCACGGTGAGCCGCACGATCGTGTTGGCCTGACGGCGCAGGCTGTCGGCGTCCAGGTAGGTGTTCATGTCGTGGATGCGCTCCTTCACCTCCGCATAGAGCGCATCGAGGTCCAGGTGCTGCGAGCACAGATGCCAAAGGGCTTTCACTTGCGCCTGGTCCGAGATTTCGTGGAACCAGTAGCGGTGCGTGAAGCGCAGGAACCCCTCGAAGCTGCCGCGGATGGCCCGCTTGAAGCGGCGCACGCTGGCCGGGTTGCCGATTTCCAGGTCCCGCAGTGCCTCGACCAGCCGGTCCGAGAACATCAGCAGCGCCGCCTTCTGGAAGTGCGCGATCAGGAACAGCAGGAAGTGCTGGTGCCGGAATTGCGCCAGCACCCCGCGGTCCCGGCAGCCGTAGAACTGCGACGCGGCATCGCCGATGACAACCAGTGAGTGGCCGCTGCAGAGATAGCGGGTGTTCGGCGCCGGCCCGATCTCGGCCCAGAACCGGTCATAGCAGAAGCGCTGCTCGAAGTCCTGGAGGTATTGCTCCGCGTACGGCAGCGCCCCGGCTTCGGCTTCGCCGGCGCCGGTCACCAAGCCCAAGCGGGCGAAATCGGCACGGGTCAGCGCCCGCGGGTTGTCCACCGCCAGGTAGCCCATCAGCGGCATGCGGTAGTACTCGATCTGGCGGTAGCGCAGCAGTCCCGCGTCACTGGAATGATCGCTCACCAGGGGCTGGAGCATGAAAGCCCAATGCGCGGCAATTCGTGGGGCCCGATGTTCACAGACGTGCGACAGGAACAGTTCACGCTGCTGCGCATCGGAGCGGGCCAGTACCGTGCCATCCGCGGCCAGCCATTCCACGCTCGCCATGCAGTGCTGGGGCTGGCCATCGTCGTTCCAGCCGCCGGGATAGGCGCGGCCGAACCGGTACAGCAGTTCCTGCGCCTGGGCCAGCGACAGATCGTCGGCGCTGATCTCGAGGTTCAGCAGGACGAGGTCGACGTCGAAGAAGAAGTAGAGATCGGCATGCACGATGTCCAGGACCAGCGGCGTGTCCGCAGGACGGGCCGCCATGCGGACACGGGCGACGTCGCGACGCCGGAATACGCGCATGGGTGAGCCGTTGTTGCGGTCGCCGGCTCGCCGCCGGGACCTTCCTTCACCGTACAGGAAGCGCTGGACATAAGGCAGGAACGCCGTGAACTCATGGTAGTGCCGCTCGTGGAAGTTCTCGCGGTCGCCTGTGTATTCGTCCACGACTTCGCGCCACGGCGAGCGCTCGCCCATGTCGCGCAGGACTTCCCAGGGCGCCTTGCGGCTGCCCGCCACCGGCTCCAGCCGCAGGGGCCACAGGAGAACCTGCCTCAAATGCCGTACCGTTGGCTCCAGACCGGACTGCGCGTTCAGGATCTTCTCCCCACGGCCGCGAACAGCTTGGACGGCTTGGCACTAGAGCGCGAAGCCCGGCCTGAAGCCCCAAGCGCTCAGGACTTGCGACCGACAGCGGTGTAGAGCTCCCCGACCGGCACCATCCGCCCGTGCAACGGCAGGATGCGGTCGACGTCAAGCCGCAAGCGCTCGATATTCTGCGCCAGATTCACGTTGTTGGCGTTCGGTTGCGCCGGCGCCGGCGTACCGGGCGGGCCCGGCGTATAGGCATCAGCCTCGACCAGAATGCGCTCACGTGGCAGCCACACCATCATGAAGCCCTGGGCGTGAACGCTGTTCTCGACCATCAGGATCTCGACAGTGCGGGAACCGTCACTAAAGGTACGCCGGCCGTTGACGCCGACCAGTGACGCTTTGGCACCGGATTTCGCGAGGGCATCGGGGTTGATGTTGTTCGGCTGGGCCAATGCGCGTTCGAACCACGGGCGGGCCTGCTCGCTCACGACCAGCGTCGCACCTTCCGCGGCGGCGGTGCGCAAGCCGCCCGAATGGTCGAAGTGATGGTGTGAATTGACCACATAGCGAATCGGCTTGCCGGGAGCCAGTTTCCGCGCCTCGGCCATGACCGCCTGAGCGCGGCCGTCATACAGCGGGCTTTCCACCAGTATCAGGTGGTCCGCCATCTCGATCAGTGCGCTGTTGTGCGAGCCGCCCGAAAGGAACCAGACGCCATCGGCGGCCTTTTCGGAAACCACGCGCTCGACAAACGAAGTGACGAGCGCGGGCACTTCGATGCCGGCCGGCGCATTCGGCGTAACCGTCTTGATTTCCAGATCCATCACCGGGAAGCCGCCCAGCTCCTGGCGAATTCGGCTCGGGAACTTGACGCCGCCGAAATCGCGATATCCGGAATACAGCGTCACGCCTTTCGTGTCGCCGAGCACGGGATTGGGTTGGACCGAATCGACTCGCTCGACCAGGCCGTCGGCGCCGATCCACACGACCGCGCTGAAACGCCCTGGTTCCGTGAACGCGACCAGGCGCTTGTCGCCCTCGCGGCGCAGGCTCGGCTTGTTCTTCAGCGCGGCCTTGATGACACCATGCGGCGTGGTCCACAGGTCGTGAATACGCCCGTCCAGTGCCACTGGGGCGGCTACAGGCGCCGGCCCGACCATGTTCCACGCCATGTTGCCGCGCACCAGGCCCGTGGCGCGCTGCTCGCCTGTGCCCATGAGCGGAAGCGCGCCCCCGCCGTTCGGCTCGGCGCGAGTGCGCGCGGAATCCTCCCGCATGGCGCCGTTCTCATAGTCGAGCACACGCGAATACGACGTGATGTTGATGCGGGGCCACTCCATGCCGGCCTGATAAGCCTGCCCGAAGGTAGTGCCCGTGCCGCTTGCCGAGTAGCTCAATGTCTTCAGGCCGCCGCCGCCCATGGCGCGGTCGGCCTCTCGCAGCGCGGTCTCTGCATCGTCGGTTCGAGAAGCGCAGGACGCGAGCAGCGCGAGCGCTGCCCCCGCGATCGTCAAACTGCGCAAAGCACTTGGCAAGGCCATGGTGTTCTCCTTGAATGGATGAGGACGAGGATGAGACCCGGGGGCCGGATGCTAGCACCACCGCCGCGGCGGCGCCAGCGTGTCATCCAGGTGATTGGCTGCGCGCTTGTCCAGCGATAACCTGCGCCATTCGCAACAAGGAGCAGCAGTGAACGACCTCTTCTCGCTTGAGGGCCGCACGGCCCTCGTGACCGGCGGCTCGCGCGGAATCGGCCGCATGATCGCCAAGGGCTTCCTCGCGCAGGGCGCGCGCGTCTACATCTCCTCGCGCAAGGCCGCGGCCTGCGAAGACACGGCCAGGGAGCTCTCGTCACTGGGCCCGTGTCTTGCGCTGCCAGCCGATGTGTCGACCGTCGAAGGAGCCCGGGCCCTGGCCGCCGCGTACCTGGCCAAGGAGGCATCGCTCGACATCCTCGTCAACAATGCCGGCGCGGCGTGGGGCGAACCGTTCGACAGCTTCCCGGAAAAAGGCTGGGACAAGGTGCTGGACCTGAACCTGAAGTCGCCGTTCTTCCTCACGCAGGCGCTGCACGAGGCGCTGCGCACGGCAGGCCGGGGCCGGCCGGCCAAGGTGATCAACATCGCCTCGATCGACGGCGTTTCCGTGAACCCGCAGGAAACGTATTCGTATGCGGCAAGCAAAGCCGGACTGATCCACTTGACCCGGCGCATGGCGCTGCGGCTGGTCCAGGACAACATCGTGGTCAGCGGCATTGCGCCGGGCGCGTTCGCGTCCGACATGAACCGCCTTGCGCGCGACCACGGCGATGAGGTCGCGCGCCACATACCGGCCGGGCGCATCGGCACCGACGAGGACATGGCCGGCGTGGCGATATATCTTGCTTCGCGCGCGGGCGACTATGTGGTCGGCCACACGGTCGTGGTCGATGGCGGCGTGACGCACGCGCGCGGTTGAGCCGAAAAATCAACCCGGCAGAGACAACTCTTCCAGCGTGTAGTTCTGCGGCCCGCGGCTGGCGATCTTGATCGCGCCGACTTCATTGCCCAGTTGCGCGCAGCGCGCCAGCGGCCAGCCCTGCTCCAGTCCGTAAAGCAGCGCACCGCGCCAGGCGTCGCCGCAGCCGGTGGGATCGACGATTTCTCGAGGAACGATCGGCGGCACCAGCGCTCTTTCGCCGCCGATCCACACTTCGCAGCCTTCGCCGCCCAGCGTCACGACCAGGCCCCGCACGCGCCGAGAAATCTCGGCGCTGCTCCAGCCGGTACGCTCGCTCAGCATCTTTCCTTCGTAGTCGTTCACCGTGACCCAGGTCGAAGCCTCGATGAATGCAGCCAGTTCGCTGCCGTCGAACATCGGCAATCCCTGGCCCGGATCGAATACGAACGGAATGCCCGCAGCCCTGAACTGCTGTGCGTGCTCGAGCATCGCATCCCGGCCGTCCGGCGAGATGATGCCCAGCTTGATATCGGAGCGGGCCTCGATACGCGTGCGGTGGGCCTGCATCATGGCGCCGGGGTGGAAAGCCGTGATCTGGTTGTTGTCCCGGTCGGTCATGATCATGGCCTGGGCCGTGTAGGTTTCGCCCACTTCGCGAACGAATTCAGTGCTGATGCCCAGCGTTTCCATACGGGCGATGTAGCCGGCGCCGTCGCTGCCGACCGTGGCCATCGGCAGCGGCTGTCCTCCCAGCAGCTTGAGGCTGTAAGCGATGTTTCCGGCACAACCGCCGAAGTCGCGCCGCAGGGCCGGGACCAGGAACGACACGTTCAGGATGTGCAACTGGTCGGGCAGGATCTGCTCGGCAAAGCGCCCTTCGAACGTCATGATGGTGTCGAAGGCAAGGGAGCCACAAATCACTGCTGCCATGTTGTTGGTCTCGGGTGAGGTCAGGGAT
>DATNCB010000746.1:0-7745 GCA_035571715.1 Ramlibacter sp. | reverse complement strand
CCCGTGCCGATGGCCTGGCACGGCTTCGGCGGCTGGAAGAAAAGCCTGTTCGGCGACATGCACGCCTACGGCGAGGAAGGCGTGCGCTTCTACACCAAGCAGAAGTCGATCATGCAGCGCTGGCCCGAGAGCATCGGCAAGGGCGCGGAGTTCGTCATGCCGACGGCGAAGTAGCTCGCCCGATGAGTGACAACACCTTCGACTACATCATCGTCGGGGCAGGGACTGCGGGCTGCCTGCTGGCCAACCGGCTCTCCGCCGATCCGGCCAAACGGGTGCTGCTGATCGAAGCGGGGCGACGCGACGACTACCACTGGATCCATATCCCGGTCGGCTATCTTTACTGCATCGGCAATCCACGCACCGACTGGCTGTACAACACCGAGCCGGACGCGGGGCTGAACGGCCGGCAGCTGCGCTATCCGCGGGGCAAGGCGCTGGGCGGCTGCTCCAGCATCAACGGCATGATCTACATGCGCGGCCAGGCGCGCGACTACGACGGCTGGGCGCAGCTCACCGGCGATGCGAGCTGGAGCTGGGCGCAATGCCTGCCCGCGTTCAAGAAGCACGAGGACTACTACAAGGGCGCCGACGCGGCGCACGGCGCCGGCGGCGAGTGGCGGGTCGAGCGTCAGCGGCTACGCTGGGACATTCTGGACGCGTTCGGCCAGGCCGCGCAGCAGGCGGGCATCCCGCACACCGAGGACTTCAACCGCGGCGACAACGAAGGGGTCGGCTATTTCCAGGTCAACCAGAAGAACGGCTGGCGCTGGAACACCGCCAAAGCGTTCTTGCGGCCGATCTGCTATGGACGTCCCAACTTCGAAATGTGGACCGGCGCCCATGTGGACCGGCTGCTGATCGAACGCCTCGCCGACGGCGGCAAGCGCTGCAAAGGCGCCCAGGTCTGGACCGGCAAGGAAATGGTGGCGGTGAACGCAACAGCGGAAGTGATCCTCAGCGCGGGCAGCATCGGCTCGCCACAGATCCTGCAGTTGTCGGGGATCGGCCCGGCGGCACTGCTGCGGCAACACGGCATCCCGGTGGTGCAGGACACGCCGGGTGTGGGCGAGAACCTGCAGGACCATTTGCAGATCCGCGCAGTGTTCAAGGTGAGCGGCGTCGCCACCCTCAACACCATGGCAAGCAGCTGGCTGGGCAAATTGAAGATCGGCCTCGAGTACGCGATCAAGCGCAGCGGGCCGATG
Organism: Ramlibacter sp.; assembly: GCA_035571715.1. Lineage (GTDB taxonomy): Bacteria > Pseudomonadota > Gammaproteobacteria > Burkholderiales > Burkholderiaceae_C > Ramlibacter. The sequence goes on along the minus strand of DATNCB010000746.1, from coordinate 6,537 downwards.
AGCATGGCACCGTCCCAGCTCGGCGCCTTCACCCGCAGCTCGCCCGAACTGCCCTATCCCAACATCGAATATCACGTGCAGCCGCTGAGCCTGGACGCGTTCGGCGAACCGCTGCATAGCTTCAACGCTTTCACGGCCAGCGTCTGCAACCTGAATCCCACCAGCCGCGGCAGCGTGCGCATCCGCAGCAACAAGTTCGAGAGTGCGCCGGCGATCGCACCGAATTACCTCAGCACGCCCGAAGACCGCAAGCTGGCCGCGCAGTCGCTGCGCATCACGCGTCGCATCGTGGCGCAACCGGCGCTGGCCAGGTACCAGCCGCAGGAGTGGAAGCCGGGCCGGCAATACGAGAGCGATGAGGATTTGGCGCGGCTGGCCGGCGACATCGCCACCACGATCTTCCATCCGGTCGGCACCACCAAGATGGGCCGCGACGACGACCCGACGGCCGTGCTCGACTCACGCTTGCGTGTGCGCGGTATCGCGGGGCTGCGCGTGGTGGACGCCGGCGCCATGCCCACCATCACCAGCGGCAACACCAACTCGCCGGTGCTGATGATGGCGGAAAAGGCGGCCGAGTGGATCCTGAGCGACGCGCGCCGGGGTGCGGCGGCAACGAGCTAGTGTATTTGTTGGCATGCCAACAAATGGCAGTGGCCCAGCGCGGGAAATCCCCAATGCACGGATCAGGTGCGGGCGCTAGAGTCCGTGCACTCGCAAGCGGACCCTCGGGCCCGCGAGGACGAGGGACCGAGGAGACAAACCCCACCGAACACTAAAAGATTGTTTTAGAGGCATCTCGTCAGATGCTGTTGCAAGGCGCCGCGATCCGGCGCCTTTTTATTTGCGCGTCCGGATCCGGCTTTGGCAGATGAGCTCGAGCTGGCTCTTCGGCGGTTACGACGCTCTCGCGCGGTGACACCCGCGGCCGGGGCGACCGGCCGATAATTCGCAGCATCATGGATGACATCGTCCGCCAGGCGATCGCCAAGTGGCCCAATGTTCCGCATTGCTATGGCTGGCTGGGCCTCGATGCGCGCGGCAACTGGTACATGCGCGACGACCGCACCCAGGCCGCGGGAGCGTTCCCACGAAGCAGGGGCTCAATACTCAAGCACGAGAAGCTGATCGAGTTCATCCAACGCAACTACGATCGCGACGCGCAGGGCCAATGGTTCTTCCAGAACGGGCCGCAACGGGTCTATGTGGAACTGGAAGTCGCGCCCTGGGTGTGGCGACTGGGTCCGGGTGCCGGCGTGACCGCCCACACCGGGATGCCGGCACAGCCGCGGCGCTGTGTCCTGGACGAGCAAGGGCGGCTATATCTGGAGACGGACCTGGGTTTCGGCCTGGTACACACGCAGGACGTGGAGCAGGCCGCCGACGCAATCGAGCAGGGCCTGTGGACTCCGGAGGAAATGCCCGCCAGCGACTTGCCACGGCGGTTCGGCTATGTGTGCAGCCCCGCCGCGTTGCGGCAGGCGACGGCGCGCCCCTGAAAGCGTCCGCTACTTGGCGGCGTTGACCATGTATTGGACCGCAGCGGCAAGCTCCTGCTCGGACGCATTGGTCCCGCCCTTGGGCGGCATCGCCCCCTTGCCCTTCATCGCACTCTGGACCAGCGCCGGCACGCCCTGCTGCAAGCGCGGAGCCCAGGCTGCCTTGTCGCCGAGCTTCGGCGCGCCGGCCACGCCGGCCGCATGACAGACAAAGCAAGCTTGCTTGTAAAGCGCCTCGCCCGAACCGGCAGACGCCGTCTGAGCTGCCGCGGGTGCCGGTGCCGGTGCCGGTGCCGGTGCGGGTGCGGCTGCTGGCGCTGCGGCTACGGGCGCTGGCGCGGCGGGCGCCGCGACGGGCGCGGCGGCAGCCACCGTCTGCACTGCCGCGGAAGCCGGAGCAGCGGCGGTAGTGGCAGCGGCAGCGGGGGCCTTTGGCTCGGCGAACTTGGCGCCGCCGGCATTGGCCATATAGGCGACGCCGCGAGCGATCTCGGTTTCCTCGAAATCACCTCCCGCTTGGGGCGGCATGGCACCCTTGCCCTTCAAGGCGGACTGCACCAGCGCGTCGAACCCCGTTCCGATGCGCGGCGCCCAGGCGGCCGCATCGCCGAACTTGGGCGCGCCGGCCACGCCGGGCGTATGGCAGGTCGTGCACTGGGCCTTGAAGACTTCTTCGCCGCTCTTGAGCGCTCGATTGGCATCACGGATTTCCACTGTGCCGACCTTGCGGATGCGCTCGGCCACGGCTCGATCGAGATCCTGGGCCGTCATGCCGCCAAGCGCCTGGTTTTCAGCCCGGTTGCTGCCGGACGGCTTGCTTTCGTTCACGACGAAGACAACCAGCGCGATGATGACGAACACCGGAATGACAAACGCGAGGAGCACGGCCAGCAGCAGCTGTTTGGGCGTCTTGATCGGGCCCGTGTGGGCTTCTTCTTGCGTGCTGTCGCTCATGGCGTCCTCAGAGTGGGTGGGGGCGTTGGAAACAACTTTTGATTATAGACAGCGGGTCTTCGGCAAGCCCCTGCCCGGCAAGCCCGAGGTGAGCTGGAGCCAGCCGCGGCGACGCTCGAGCGCACCCGGAGCCGGGCATCGGGGATAATGCGCTCTCGCGTCTTTCGATGCGGCTGTAGCTCAGTGGATAGAGTATTGGCCTCCGAAGCCAAGGGTCGTGGGTTCGATCCCCGCCAGCCGCGCCAAGTCTTGCTTTCCCGATCGACTCTGCCGCGATCGTGTCACGCTCTTCCGACCCGACGCTTCGCTGCCGAGCGAAGCATCGCCGCTCGGACTGCTGCACACTTGGCACATGAACACCAACCAGATAGCCCGCATTGCCGCGCTGGTGGGCGAGCCCGCCCGCACGGGAATGCTGGTGGCGCTGATGGACGGCCGCGCGCTCACTGCGCACGAGTTGGCCACGGCGGGTCACGTTTCGTCCGCCACTGCCAGCCGGCACCTGCAACTGCTGGCTGAAGCCGGGCTCCTGCGCGTGCATCGTCAGGGCCGGCACCGCTACCACCGCATCGCCTCGGGCGACGTGGCGCATGTGCTGGAGGGAATCATGCAATTGGCCGCGCAGTCCGCCCCCACCGCGCAGCGCGTGGCGACCGGGCCGCGCGATGCCGCCATGCGCCTCGCGCGCACGTGCTATGACCACCTTGCCGGCCGTATCGCCGTGGCCATGGCGGAACGGTTGATCGAAGGCGGCGCAGTCGTCATCGAAGAAGACACCGCGGTGGTAACCGATAGCGCGGGAGCGATCTTGCAGGGGCTGGGCCTGCGCTCCGAGTTGGATTACGCCCGAGGTCCGGGCAAGCGGCCGGCCTGCCGCCCGTGCCTGGACTGGGGCGAACGACGCATGCACCTGGCCGGCCGGCTCGGCTCCTTGCTCTGCTCGCACTGTCTGCAAATGGGCTGGCTGCTGCAGATGCCCGAGACGCGGGCGCTGGAGCTCACGCCGCGGGGGGCAGTGGCCTTCCGCGACTGGCTCGGCATGGAGCGATGGCGGGCCTTGACGGAGACATCGAGCCGGAACGGATAGGCATGACCGCCTGCCGCACACGCCGGCGCCCGGAAAGTCGCAAGCGCGGCGCGGCGCCGTCGCGGCGGTGTAGCCTGCCGTCATGGACTCGCTGATTTCCGCCTCCGCGCGTGCGCTTGCCGCCGGCGACGCGATTGGTGCCCTCAAGCGAATTGCCCTGCGCGACGACCCGCCGGCGCTGGCCCTGCGCGGCATCGCCATGGCCCAACTCGGCGAGCACCCGCGCGCCCGCGAACTCCTGCGGCGCGCCGCCCTTGGCTTCGGCGCCCACGAGGAGCTGGCGCGCGCGCGCTGCATCGTCGCCGAGGCCGAGGTGGCGCTGGCCATGCGCGACCTCGGCGGCTCGCCGCGCACGCTGGCAGCAGCCTCGGTAACGCTGGAGGCGCACGCCGATCGCGCCAACGCGCTGCAGGCGCGGCTCATCGCGGCGCGCAGGCTCTTGTTACTCGGCCGCCTCGACGAGGCCAAGACAGCGCTGGCACGTCTCGATGCGCATGGCCTGCCACCTTCGCTGGCTGCCGTGGCCGAGCTGAGCGCGGCCGAGCTGGCGCTGCGCTCCCTGCGCATCGGCGCGGCGCGCTCGGCGCTCGCACGTGCTCACGAGGCAGCCGATCGCGCACGCGTGCCGGCGCTCCAGGCCGAGGTGGCGGAGGCGCGGGCTGCGCTCGATCGTCCTGCCGCCCGGCGCCTCGTGGCCGGCGGTGAACAGGCGCTGCGCCTCGATGAAGTCTCGGCGCTTCTGGCCTCGGACGCGTTGGTGGTCGACGCCTGCCGTCGCGGCCTGGGCGTCGGCGCCGCCTGGCGGCCGCTGGCGCGCCGGCCGGTGCTGTTCGCGTTGGCGCGCGCGCTGGCGCAGGCGTGGCCCGGCGACGCCGATCGGGAAGCCTTGATCGCGTACGCATTCCGAACCCGGCGCCCCAACGAGACGCATCGGGCGCGTCTGAGGGTCGAGATCGGCCGTCTGCGCGCGCTCGTCACAGCGCTGGCGCACATCGAGGCCACCGCGCGCGGCTTCGCTCTCAGGCCGCTCGGCGAGCGCGCCGTCGTCGTGCTGGCGCCGCCCATCGACGGCGATCAGGCGTCGCTGGTGGCGCTGCTCTCCGACGGCGCGGCCTGGTCGACTTCCGCCTTGGCGCTGGCCCTGGGGGCGAGTCAGCGTACCGTCCAGCGCGCGCTCGCCGAACTCGAGGCCGCCGGGCGGGTGCGCTCGATCGGGCGGGCGCGGGCGCGTCGCTGGTTGGCGCCGCCGCTGGCTGGATTCACGACGATCTTGTTACTCCCCGCTGCGCTGCCGATTGACTAGAGTTCTCCTACGGCGCCGGTCCGAAGCGCGCCACAAGGAGCCCAGCAATGAGCAGCAGGACAAGCAAGGACAGGCCTCAGGCAACGGCGCGTGCAGCCGAGATCGTGCGCGAATATGGCCCCTTTGCCGGCGCGGACCGCGTAGCCGGCGTCACCTACGACGGCCAACGTGTCTGGGCCGCCACCGGAGCCAGGCTGGTCGCCTTCGATCCCGCGAGCGGCGAGCCCACGCGCACGCTGGACCGCGCCTGCGACGCCGGCACCGCCTTCGACGGCACGCACCTCTATCAGATCGCCGAGGCACGCATCGACAAGATCGACCCCGTCACCGGCGACGTGGTGGCATCGATCCCGGCGCCCGGCCACGGGAGCGACTCGGGACTCGCCTGGGCCGAGGGCAGTCTGTGGGTGGGCCAGTACCGTGATCGCAAGATCCACCAGATCGATCCGGCGACCGGCGCCATCAAGCGCACCATCGAGTCCAACCGCTTCGTCACCGGCGTGACCTGGGTCGACGGCGAGCTGTGGCACGGAACCTGGGAAGGGGACGACAGCGACATCCGCCGGATCGATCCGGCCAGCGGCGCCGTCCTGGAGCGGCTCGAGATGCCGCGCGGCACCGCGGTCAGCGGCCTCGAGTCCGATGGCGCGGATCTCTTCTATTGCGGCGGCGGAGCGAGCGGAAAGGTCCGCGCCGTACGGCGTCCGAGAGCAACCAAATCCTGATCACACGAAGGAGCACATCATGAGCACACCCATTTCCGAAATGAACACCGTGAACCATTCGGTCGTGTCCGGGGACCGATGGGTTGCGGAGCGCAAGACACTGCTGGCGCACGAAAAGGAGCTGACGCGCTTGCGCGATCAGATCGCCCGCGAGCGCCGCGCGCTGCCGTGGGTTCGCATCGAGAAGAACTATGCCTTCGACGCGCTCGAGGGCCGGCGCACGCTGGCCGACCTGTTCGAAGGGCGGCGCCAACTGCTGGTGCAGCACTTCATGTTCGGCCCGGGCTGGGAACAAGGTTGCCCGAGCTGCTCGTTTATGGCCGATCACACTGACGGCATGACCCTGCACCTGGCGCACCGCGACACCACGTTCGTGGCCATTTCGCGAGCACCGCTGGCCGATATCCAGCGCTTTCGCCAGCGCATGGGCTGGCAGTTCAAGTGGGTGTCGTCCAATTCCAATGACTTCAACTTCGATTTCGGCGTGAGCTTCACGCCTGAAGAACAGGCCAAGGGCGAGGTCACCTACAACTACGGCACGCGGCCCTTCGAGTCGGAGGAGCTGCCCGGCGTCAGCGTGTTCTACAAGGACGACGCGGGCGAGGTCTTTCTCACTTACTCGACCTACGGGCGCGGTGTGGAGGTGATGATGGGCACGTACAACATGTTGGATCTCACACCCAAGGGCCGCGACGAAGGCCCGGGCCAGGGGATGGCATGGGTGCGCCACCACGACCGCTACGAGCCGGCGCCTGCGGCCAAGACAGCAGTTGCGGCCGGTTCGTGCTGCCATGAGCACGCCTGAAGGGTGGACGGCCTGAAGCTGGCGAGCGCGTCATGGCAAGCCTTTGGCCTTGGCTGGCGGTCGCAGGGCTCGGCGCCCTTCATGGGCTGAACCCTGCCACCGGCTGGCTGTTTGCCGCTGCCGTGAGCGTGCGTTCCCGCGATGGAGCGCAGGCGCTGCGGTCC
>DATNCB010000745.1:0-1085 GCA_035571715.1 Ramlibacter sp. | reverse complement strand
CCGCCCGTGGTCATCTCGCCCAGGCGCGGACCGATGGCCAGAATCAGGTCACTGTCCTTGATGCGCGCTGCGAGTTTCGGATTCAAGCCGATGCCGACGTCGCCCGCGTACTGCGGGTGGTGATTGTCGAAAGTGTCCTGGAAGCGGAAGGCATTGCCCACCGGCAGCTTCCAGTTTTCGGCGAAACGCTGCAGCGCCTGCGCAGCCTGCACAGTCCAGCCGCCGCCGCCGGCGATGACGAACGGTTTGCTCGATCGCAGCAGCATTTCGCGCAATTCGCGCAGCGCTCCGGGAGCGCTCCAGGCTTCCACCGGTTCCACACGAGGCAGCGGACGGGCGTCCGTTTGGCGCGCCAGCATGTCTTCCGGCAGCACCAGCACGACCGGGCCTGGCCGGCCGTTCATGGCCGTGGCGAACGCACGCGCGACATATTCCGGGATGCGGTCGGGCTCATCGATGCGCTCGACCCGCTTGGCCATGCCCTTGGTGCTGGGTCCGAAGAAGCTGGTGTACTCGACCTCCTGGAAGGCTTCGCGATCGCGCTGGTCGCTCGCGACATCGCCCACGAACAGCACCATCGGCGTCGAATCCTGGAATGCCGTGTGCACGCCGATCGAAGCATTGGTCGCACCCGGACCGCGGGTGACAAAGCACACGCCCGGGCGGCCGCTCAGCTTGCCGTGCGCCTCCGCCATGAAAGCGGCGCCGCCTTCCTGCCGGTTGATGACGAAGCGGATCTGTTCGCGGTAGGCGTGAAAGCCGTCGAGGACGGCCAGGTAGCTCTCGCCGGGCACGCCAAAAGCGTGGGTCGCGCCCTGCTCCACCAGGCATTCCACAATCAGGTGACCGGCGAGCTGGCTCATGTAGCCCCCACGACCGGCGATGCCGGCCTGCCCCCCGAGGGGGCGCCCGCTGGCTTGAAGCGGTTCTGCGCTGCGCTCATGTCTTGACTCGATTAACGTTTTGGTGAATTATGCGGCCATGTCAAGGGTTCCAGCCATGGCGACCGACGAGCGGCTGCGCGACGCGGACCGCTCGCAAGCCACCATCTTAGCGGCCGCGCGCGACGAGTTCGCCGAGCACGG
>DATNCB010000744.1:0-18587 GCA_035571715.1 Ramlibacter sp. | reverse complement strand
CAGCCGGTTCGCCAATTTGCCGATCAGGCTTTCGAGCAAATTGACGTGTTCGGCCGTGCATTCCTCGATGATGATGCGGCGCACCTTGCGGTAGTCCAGCACGTGCATGATGTCGTCGTCGCGCGGCAGCAGCGGCTGGGTTCCCAGATTCAGCTGGGCGTCAACCTGGATCGGCTGCGGGCCGTTCTTCTCGTGGTCCAGGATGCCCAGGTTGGCGTCGAAGCGCAGCCCTTCGAGCGTGAGGATCTGGGTGCCGGCCTTGGTCATTACATGAGCGAAAAATCGCGGTCGAATTTCATCAGGTGCTGGCCGCCGTCGACCAGCAGCGTGGTGCCGGTGATCGAGGCATTGTCCAGCGCGAATTTCACGGCGGCCACCACGTCCGCCGGCGTCGACGAGCGACCGAGCGGCGACAGCCGGTGCAGCGAATCGAATTTCTCCTGCGACAGCAGATGGCTGGTGAGTGTCAGCCCGGGCGCGACGCCTACCACCCGCAATTGGGGCGCCAGGGCGATGGCCAGCATGGTGGTCGCCGCTTCCAGCGCGGCCTTGGACAGCGTGTAGCTGAGGAAATCGGGGTTCTGGTTCCACAGCTTCTGGTCGAGCATGTTCACGACGACGGCGTCGGCCGGGCGCGCCGCCTCCGGCCGCGTGCAGACATGCTGGTGCAATGCCTGGGCCAGCAGCACCGGGGCGCCGGTGTTGGTGCGCACATGGGCCAACAGCGCTTCGTAGCCGAAACTGCCGATGCTGTCGTGCTCGAACATCGAGGCGTTGTTGACGACGGCATCGACGCTGCCGAAGCGCTCGATCACACGCGGCAGCAGCGCGCGCGCCTGCGCTTCATCGTCCAGGTCGGCCTGGAAGCTCTCGACCCGCGCGCCCGCGGGCGCCGAACGCAGGCAATCGGCCACGGTTTGCGCCGCCTGCTCCACGGAGCCGCGGAAATGCACCGCCACCTGCCAGCCGCCGGCGGCGAGCGCCAGCGCGACCTCGCGGCCGAGCCGCGTGGCTGAGCCGGTGACCAGCGCCGTGCGCAAACGGGGCGAATCGCTCATTCGGGGACAATCCTGCGGTGAGCCAAGAAGCGACCAGTTTAACGAGAGCCTTGCAGGGCTTGATGGAAGAGTCGATTCGCCGCGCCGGTGGCTGGCTTCCGTTCGACCGCTTCATGGCGCTGGCGCTGTATGCGCCAGGCCTGGGCTACTACGCCAACGATCTGCGCAAATTCGGCCCCATGCCGTCCTCGGGCAGCGATTTCGTGACGGCGCCGGAGATGTCGCCCCTGTTCGGCCAGGCGCTGGCGGTCCAGGTGGCCGACGCGCTGCGCGCGACCGGCACCGGGGAGGTCTGGGAATTCGGTGCCGGATCGGGGGCCTTGGCGGTGCAACTGCTGCAGGCGCTGGGGCCGCAGGTACGCCGATACACCATCGTCGATCTTTCGGGCAGCCTGCGGCTGCGCCAGCAGGAAGCGCTAGCCGGCTTCGGGAGCCAGGTGGAGTGGGTGAGCGAGCTGCCGCAGGCGATGCGGGGCGTGGTGGTCGGCAACGAGGTGCTCGATGCGATGCCGGTCAAGCTGCTGGTACGGATCGAAGGAACCTGGCACGAGCGCGGCGTCACGGCGGCAGGCCCGGACGGTACCTTGGCCTGGGCGGACCGTCCCACGGAACTGCGCCCGCCGGTCGACATCGCGGGCTCGCATGACTATCTGACTGAAATCCATCCGCAGGCGGAGGCTTTCGTGCGCACGCTGGCGGACCGGCTCGAGCGCGGTGCCGCGTTTTTCATCGACTATGGTTTCACCGAAAGCGAGTACTACCACCCCCAGCGCAACATGGGCACGCTGATGTGCCACCGCGGCCACATGGCCGACGCCGATCCCTTGCCCGACCTGGGCCGAAAAGACATCACGGCGCACGTGAACTTCACCGGCCTGGCGCTGGCAGCCCAGGAAGCCGGTTTGCCTACCCTCGGTTACACCACCCAGGCGCGATTTCTGATGAACTGCGGACTGGTGCCCTTGCTGGCGCAGGCGCCACTGGCCGCGCGGGCGGCCGGCCACCGGCTGATCGCGGAGCATGAAATGGGCGAGCTTTTCAAGGTCATCGGTTTCTACCGCGGCGAGTTCTGGGACGCCGTCGGCTTTCGCGAAGGCGACCGCACCCACACTCTATGACATGCTTCCATACGGCCCGCTCATGATTCGCTGGATCATCGTCATCTTTCTCGCGTTGATGCTCATCAACTGGTTCAGCCCGTTGTTGCAGCGCATGGGCTTCGGCAAATTGCCGGGCGACCTGCGGTTCAGGGCGTTCGGGCGCGAATGGTTCATTCCCCTGACCACCACCATCATCCTGAGCATCGCGGCCGGGGTGATTTCCAAGCTGCTTTAGGCCCCTAGCCATGCCATGAAAGCCTGCATCGACATCGGCGGCACCAAAGTCGCCGTGAGCCTGAACGATGGCGGGCTCGACCTGCTGGCGCGGCGCAGCGAGCCGACCGCCAAGACCGGCTCGAACGATGCGCTGGCCCGTCAGGTCATCCGGATGGCGGACGAAGCTTGTGCTGAACTGGCCATCGCACCAGCCACGGTCGACTGTGCCGGGGTTTCCTCCTGCGGACCGTTCGTTCTGCGCGACGGGCTCGCCGAGGTGGCAGCACCCAACATCTGTGGGGGCATCGCCGGGCCCGCGCGCGGCCTGCCCAACGACTGGAAGACGGCGCTCCTGGAAGCGCCGCTGCGCCTGCGCTTCGGCCAGGTACGGGTCGAGAACGACTGCGTCGCCGCGCTGGAAGCCGAGCGGCGCTGGGGCGCGCTGCAAGGATTCGATCACTGCGCGTACGTGACCTGGAGCACCGGCATCGGCGTCGGCCTGTGCGTCGACGGCCGCGTGCTGCGGGGCAAGGCCGGGAACGCGGGCCACGCCGGCCACATGTTCGTTTCGGACAACAACGATGCGTTGTGCGGCTGCGGCAATGTCGGCGACGTTGAGGCGTTGGTGGCGGGCAATGCGATCGCCAGGCGTTTCGGCGCCGACGCGGCGAGTTTGCTGCAGCAGGCGAAAGACGGCCAGGCCGCGGCGCAAGCCATGGTCGACGACCTGTGCCGCGTCATGGGCCGCGCACTGTACAACCTGATCGTCACGCTCGACCTGCAGCGCATCAGCCTGGGCGGCAGCGTGTTCTGGCACAACAGCGCCTACCTGCTGCCGCGGCTGCAGGCCCAGGTGGCGGGCAAACTGCCGGCGCTGACCGACGGCTGCGAACTTGTCCCCGCCGGACTGGCCGATCGCGTCGGCGACTATGCGGCGCTGGCGCTGCTGGCGCCGTAACACCCTCTCTGATCGAGTCTCACGATCCGTCCGATCGTCCTAGTGCGGCTGGGTCGAGTAGTTATCGACCACCGCCGTAATCTGTGCGTATTGGACGGTGGGGCGCACACCATAGAGCTCGGTTACCCGTTCGAAGAAGTCATCGGTGAAGAATGCCTTCGCAGCGCTTTCCGAATCCCAGACATAAAAATTGAAGGCATCCCGGATGTGGGGGTCGACCGTGAAGACCTTCGAGCGCAAGCCCGGCATGCCCTCGAACTTGGCGCGCGCGTTCTCGGCGATCTTCCGCACACGTGCCTCGTTGAATTGCTTGTCGTAGTGAAACCGTACCAGCACTGCGATCATGCTTCGCTCCTTGCCCGAAGAGTGGTCTGCATCATCGCAAAAAAGTCGGTGTGTGATGCGCTACCGTACAAAGACTTTTTCTGTGACGGCATGCACACGGGCCTGGTGAATTAGTTCGCCGATTTTGGCTCCGTCGACACCCTGGCGCTGCGCCTGAACGGCAATCTCATGCGTGGCGACGCCTTGCGCCGCTGCGAGTGCCGCCCGCAGGAGCGAGCGTTGAGGATATGGTTTTTCGTCCAGACCCAGCCGGCCGCGGGCATCGCACTCGCAGGCCAGCAGTGCGAGCTCGAAGCGCTGGGGCTTGCGAATCGCATCGCAACGCTCGAGCAGGCGAACCAGCGCGGCGGGCCCGAATTCAACACTGCGATGGATGTTGCTGTGCTCGCGCGCCACGACCTCGGCCAGTTCGCGGCAGTCGGTGGGAACGCGCAACCGCTCGCAGACGTGCCGCAGCAACCGCGCGCTGCGCTCTTCGTGTCCGATGTGCTTGGGCAGGATCTCGGGCGGGGTCGTGCCCTTGCCCAGGTCGTGCGTGAGGCAGGCGAAGCGCACCGGCAGCGGTGCCTTCAGGCGCGCGCTCATGTCCAGCACCATCATCAAGTGCACCCCGGTGTCGACCTCGGGGTGGTAGTCGGAGCGCTGCGGCACGCCCCACAGGCGCTGCACCTCCGGTAGCAGCCGGGCCAGCGCCCCGCACGCGCGCAGCACCTCGAACATGCGCGATGGCCGCTGTTCCATCAGGCCGCGCGCCAGTTCCTGCCAGACGCGCTCGGCCACCAGCGCATCCACCTCGCCGGCTTCGACCATTTCGCGCATCAGCGCCATGGTTTCCGGCGCGAGGCTGAAGTCGGCGAACCGCGCGGCGAAACGCGCCACCCGCAGGATGCGCACCGGGTCCTCGCGAAAGGCGGTGGTGACGTGGCGCAGGACGCGGCCTTCCAGGTCGGCGCGGCCGCCGAACGGATCGACCACCCGGCCGCTCCCATCCTGCGCCATGGCGTTGATCGTGAGGTCGCGCCGGGCCAGGTCCTGTTCCAGCGTCACGTTGGGTTCGGCGTGAAAGGCAAAGCCGTGGTAGCCGCGCGCGGTCTTGCGCTCGGTGCGCGCCAGCGCGTACTCCTCGCGCGATTGCGGGTGCAGGAACACCGGGAAATCCTTGCCCACGGGCAGGTAGCCGGCTTCGATCATCTCCTGCGGCGTGGCGCCGACCACCACCCAGTCACGGTCGTTGACCGGCAGGCCCAGCAGGGCATCCCGCACCGCGCCACCGACCATGTAGGTTTGCATGGCGGCAGTGTAAGGTCCCTGCCGGGACCGTGTCCGCGGTCCCGGCAGGGCGCAGGCTCCTAGCGCGAAGTCCGGTAAGGCTCGTCGAACTCGACGAATTCCTTTTCCGCCAGTGCACCGTCGATCCAGGCCTTCACACCGGGCAACGCACACACCCGGCGAACGTAATCCGTCACGTGGCCCGGCACCGGCAGCGCATAGTTCTTCAGGCGCAAGCACACCGGCGCGAAGTAGGCGTCGGCGATCGAGAAATCGCCGAACAGCAGCGGTCCCTTGTGTTCCTCGAGCATCTCCGTCCACATCGAGACGATGCGCTGCACGTCGGAGCGCACCGCCGGCCGGTCGCGCCAGACCAGCGCGCCGATCTGCGGCAGGGACGCCTCGACGTTCATCGGGCAATGGCTGCGCAGGCCGGTGAAGCCCGCGTGCATTTCCGCGCAGGCGCTGCGGGCCCGGGCCCGGGCTTTCGCATCGCGAGGCCAAAGCTGTTTGGCCGGAAACTTTTCGGCCAGGTATTCGGCGATGGCCAGGGTTTCCCAGACGGCCAGGCCGTCGTCCACCAGCACCGGAACGCGCCCCGCCGGGCTGACGGACTCGATCGTTTGCTTGAAGGTCGAACCGCCGTCGAAGGAATCGAAGCGGACCATCACCTCCTCGAAGTCGATGCCCGCCTGCTTGAGCAGTACCCAGCAGCGCATGGACCAGGACGAGTAGTTCTTGTTGCCGATGTAGAGCTTGAGCATGTGCTTTCTCCCCAGAAGCTGCGCATCCTACCGGTCCCGGCGCTGGCAATTGATGCGAAAAAGAGGCCCGATTGATGCGCTAGGGCCTGTTAACAGGCCCTGGTCAAGGCAGGTCCTCGGCTGGTTCCGGCCGGTTCAGGTCGCGCGGGCCGATCATGCCCAGCCGGGCCTTGAGCGATTGCGGCTGACCGGTGAGGATGGCCGCGTACATGGTGGTATTGGCGAGCACTTTCTTGACGTAGTCGCGCGTTTCGCTGAAGGGCACGTTCTCGGCCCAGGCGGCGGCCTCGATCCGAGGTCCATTGCGCCAGCTGCGCGGCCGGCTGGGCCCCGCGTTGTAGGCGGCCGTGGCCAGCGGCATGGAAGCATCGAAATTGTCCAGCACGAGCTTCAGGTAGCCGGTGCCGATCGCGATGTTGGTTTCCCGGTCGCGCAGCTGCTCCGGTGCGAAATTGGGCAGCCCGATCTTGCGTGCCGTCCAGCGCGCCGTCGCCGGCATCACTTGCATCAGCCCCGAGGCGCCGACGCTGGAGCGCGCGTCCATGACGAAGCGGCTTTCCTGGCGGATCAACCCATAGACGTAGGCCGGATCGAGACCGATCTGGCTGCTGCGCCGCACCACCGAGTCGCGAAACGGCATCGGGAAGCGCTGCTGCGCGTCGAATTCGGCCTTGGTGCGTTCGCTGGTATTGATGCAGCGGTCCCACACTTCGTGTTCGCAGGCGAGCTGGGCGGCGGCCAGCAGCTCGCGTTCGGCCATTCCCCCGGCCGTGGCCATGTTGGTGGCGAAGTTCCATTCGCGCACGCCTTCGGGGCGAATGCCCAGCGCGATCGCATACAACGCCCGGCTCAGGCCCGGATTGGCACGCATGGCTTCTTTCTCTTCCGGGGACAACGGCTCGGGCTGGGGCGGCACGGTGATCCTCTGCCCGAGCTCTTCCAGCGCCAGCTGCTCGTAGAAGCCGCGCGGCGATGCGATCGACTCCAGCAGCTGCCTGGCGTCGGCGCGTTGATCGTCGCCGCCGCGAGCCAGCAGCGCGCGCGCCTTCCAGTAGACCCACGCCGCATCGCGGCGAGCGTCCTCGCTCATCGCGTTGATTGCCTGCAGCACCACCGGCCATTGCGGCCCGCGCACCGACCGCAATGCGGCCCGCGCCTTCCAGGCCAGCATCTCGTCGCTCAGGTCGCTGTCGCGGGTGACCTTGGCGTAGTACTCGAGCGCGTCGCTGCCCAGGCGCTGCGCGGCCTGCCTGGCGATCACGCCCCAGACCCAGTTGCGCTCCTCGGGGGACAGCTGCGGCCCCCATTTGTTATCGAGCTGGCGGGCGGCGTTGTCGGCATCGCTGGAGGCCAGCTTGATCAGCGCCAGCACGATCATTTCCTTGCGTGCCTTGGACGCGACCACGACCCGGCTGGTCAGATATTTGGAGGGACTGCGGTTGAGATCGTTGAACTGCCCGATAGCCTCCGGCGCCACGATTTCTATCGCTACCGCGGCGGCGCGCGTCCGATTGGCTTCCAGAGCGATGCGGGCCTTGCGCCAGGCGTCGTTGGCGGTCAGCCGGCGCCATCCCTGCGTGTCGCCGATCAGGCGGGAAGCCGCGAGCGTGCAGCCATCTTCCGGCTCGCGCTGGGCAAACCAGTTGCGCCGCACGTCTTCCGCCAGGGCCGCGGGCGCGGCCGGGCCTTCGCGCAGGTGCGCGACCAGCAGCGCGTAACAACGCACCTCGCGGTCGTCCCGCATCCGGTACTTCGGGTATTCGGCCTCGAAATTGGTCCAGTCGCGGCGCTGGCCAAGCAGCAGCAGCCAGTCGTTGCGCAACCGGTCCTCCTGGTAGGTGCCGGCGTAACGCGTGAAAAAGTCCTGGACTTCCTGCGCCGAAGCCGTATCCAGGCGGCTTCTCAGCTCCCAATAAGCGCCCCAGGGCTCCAGGGTGTGGCCGCGTACCTGGGGCAGCAGCTGCGCCAGCCTGGCCCGGTTACCCTCGCGAAACGCCTGGTTCATCTGCAGGATCAGGTCGTCGCCCTTGGGCTGGGCCTGTGCGTGGCAGGCCACGGCAGCGACGATCAGTGTCAGAATTCTTCGCAACTTCATCGGGAGGATTATGGACAAGTCAGAACAAAAAAAAGCCTTGCGCAAGGAACTCGTCGAGCGGCGCCTGAAGATGCCGGATCGGATGCATCGCTGCGAGATGCTGCAACGGGTCATGCGCATCTGGCTGGTCAACCGCCCCGATACGGTGATCGGCGCGTACTGGCCCATCAAGGGCGAGTTCGATCCGCTGCCGGCCCTGCATCGCTGGAAGGAAGATGGCGAGCTGCTGGAAGAGCCGCAGCTGCGGCGCATCGGCTTGCCCGTCATCGACAAGCTGCATAGGACGCTCAAATTCCACGCATGGTTCCCCGGCTGCCCGATGGAAGAGGACGCCTTCGGCATTCCCAAGCCCAAGGACACGGAGATCGTCGTGCCGACCTTGTTGTTCGTCCCCTGCGTCGGCTACGGCGCGGGAGGCCACCGGCTCGGTTATGGCGGCGGCTTTTATGACCGCACCCTGTCGACGCTGCAGCCCAAGCCCTACACGGTCGGCCTGGGCTTCACGCAGGGCTTCCTCGCAGACTTCGACCCCGAGCCGCACGACGTGCCCCTGGACGCGATCCTGAACGACAACGGCGTGGTGTGGCCGATCGGGTGAGCTATCCGGTCATCCCGGATCAAGTCCGCAATGACAGCACTTGCTAATCGAGATCGTCAACCGTGTCCGGGTCGGGCACCTCGCCGATGGTTTCGCGCGTGGCCTTGCTCTGGGCCATGAGCCATTCGCAGAAGTCCTTGATCTCGGGCCGCTGCGGACTGCGCGGGCCGGCGATCAGCCAGTAGGCCATCGGCGAGTCCATGCGCTGGTGCGGCAGCGGTTCGACCAGGTCGCCGTTGGCCAGCGCTTCGGCAACCAGGGGCAGCCGAGCCAGCACCACTCCTTGTCCGGTCAGCGCCGCCTGCACCATCTGGTACGCGTAGTTGAAGTAGAGCCAGCGCTTGGGCTGCAGCTTGGGCAGGTTGTGCTCGTCGAACCAGCGGCGCCACGTCAGCCATTCGAGGTGGCTCTGGTGCGCGTCGCCGGCTTCGATCAAGGCGAACTGGGCCAGGTCGGCCGGCTTTTTCAGCGGCGGCCCGCCCTTGAGCAGCCAGGGGCTGACCACGGGCGTGAGCTGCTCGCCAAAGAGCCGGGTCGCATGTTGCGGCATGTTGGCCATCGGCCCGTAACGCAGCGCGAGGTCGACATCCGAGACTTCCAGGTCCAGCGTCGCGTCGGAGGCGTCGATACGGATGTCGATGTCGGGGTGGTCGCGCTGGAACTGCTCGAGCCGGGGAATCAGCCACATCGACGCGAACGATGCGAACGTGGTCAAGGCCACCGAGCGGCGGCCGGCGCTCTGGCGGATCTGCCGCACGGCGCTGTCGATCCGGGGCAGCGACTGCGAGACCGCCGTCAACAATTGCGCGCCGGCACTGGTCAGCTCCACGGCGCGGGTGTGCCGCAGGAACAGGCTGGCACCCACTTCCTCTTCCAGCGCCTGGATCTGGCGGCTCACCGCCGATTGCGTGAGCGCCATTTCTTCGGACGCGGCGCGGAAGTTCAGGTGCCGGGCGACTGCTTCGAAGGCGCGCAGATGGCCGGCCGAAATCGGCCGGGTGCGCAGGTGCGTCTGGGAATGCTGCATGGTGCCGGTTCTGCTCGGGTCGTGGCTGGGGATTGATGCGGATCGGGAATCAATAGCGTAGCCGGATTTCATTGGACTGCCAAGCCCGGTTCGCCGATCATTCACTGCCGAATCGCATTAACTGGAGAAACACCATGGCTTCGCAAACGCTGACGCAAATGCAACAATCCGCTGCCACCCCCGCACTGCCGGGAACGTGGAAGCTGACAGCCGGCCGCGCCATCACTTTCCAGCCGCGCGAGGCCGGTGCCCTGCGGGTGGCCCATGGCCAGCTCTGGGCCACCTTCGACGGCCCGCACGCCGGACCGCTCAACGACCTGGGCGACCATGTGGTCGGGGCCGGCGAGCAGCTGCGGCTGCGGCCCGGGCAGCGGTTGGTCCTGGAGGCCTGGGATTCGCGCACGCCTGCCTATTTCAGCTGGGACCCGCTGCCGCCGGCTACGCGCGTGGCGGAGCCGCGCGTTGCCGCCGTGGTTCAACCGCTGGCGGACATGCGGCTGGCCTTCACGTTCGGCGCGGACGCTACGGTCCGCCTGATCAAGGGTCTGGCCGCGCTGGCCTGGGAGGTTCTGCCTGTCCGGAGGACGCGAAGGACTCCAGAACTAAATTGCGCCTGAGTCGTCCGCGCCCTTCCCGCTCGTTGTTCGGGACGTTGGACATAATTCGTGGATGGCCCGGCCGAAATCATCCCAGCATGAACTCAAGCGCGATGAGATCCTGGATGTGGCCGCCCAATGCTTTGCCGAGCGCAGCTACCCGTCGGCGAGCATGAACGATATCGCCGCGGCCTGCGGGACTTCCAAGGCGCGGCTCTATCACTACTACGAAAGCAAGGAAGCGATCCTGTTCGACCTGCTGGATCGCTACACCCAGCGCCTGCTGGCCCTGATCGGCGAGGCGGAAGCGACGGCGCAGCGCCGCAGCCTGGACGATCGGGCCATGCTGCATGAGCTGGTGCGGAGTTTCCTGCACGAGTACGAGCACTCCGCGACGCGCCACGTGGCGTTGCTGCACGACACCAAATTCCTCGGCGACAGCCAGCGAGAGCTGATCGTGAACCGGCAACGCGACGTCGTTGCGGCTGTCACCAGGTTCGTGCGCCGCGCGTATCCCGGCCGCGTCGGCGCGGTCAACCAGACGCCGGTGGCGATGATGCTGTTCGGCATGATCAACTGGACGTTCACGTGGCTGCGGCCAGGCGGCCCGCTGAGCTACTCGGCCTTCGCCGACGACGTCATCGCCATGCTCGAGCATGGCTTGGCGCAATGAACTCCTTGCATGTCGTGGTGATGGGAGTTGCCGGCTCGGGCAAGTCGGCCGCGGGTGGCCAGATCGCACAGCGACTCGGGCTGCCCTTGATCGAAGGCGATGAGTTCCATCCCCCGCGCAACATCGAAAAGATGCGCCAGGGACTGCCCCTGGATGACCAGGACCGGGCCGGCTGGCTCCATCGTCTCGGTCGCGAACTGCTGCGTCATTCCGGCGGCGCAGTCCTCGCCTGCTCGGCCCTGAAGCGCGCCTACCGGGATATCCTGCGCGCGGCCGTGCCGGACTTGTATTTCGTTCACCTCGAGTTGTCGCAACAGCAGGCGTTGCAGCGGGTGGCGGCGCGCGGCGGCCACTTTTATCCGCCCAGCCTGGTCGCCAGCCAATTCGACGCGCTGGAAGATCCGCGCTCCGAGCCGCGTGTGCTGGTGGTCGATGCCGGCTTGCCGGTGGACGAAGTGGCGCTTCAGGCGGCCAACTGGCTGCGGCAGCAGGGTTCGGCAAACCCAATCAATGCGTAACCGGTGACGGCTACCTAGAATCGTCGTTTGCACCGAATCAGGGAGACACGATGTCCAAAGCGTTTGCCAGTCAGGCCGATCTGGCCGACAGGAAGATCACGTTCGAGCAGCTCAGCGCGCACTGCTGGGCTTACACCGCCGAGGGCGACCCGAATTCCGGCGTCATCATGGGCGACAAGTTCATCATGGTCAGCGACGCCACCGCCACGCCGGCGATGGCGCAGGACCTGATCGAGCGGATCCGCGCCGTCAGCAACAAGCCGATCAAGTACGTGCTGCTCACACACTATCACGCCGTGCGCGTGCTGGGCGCCAGCGCCTATGCGGCCGAGGGCGCGACCGAAATCATCGCCAGTCAGGGCACTCTTGACCTGATCATCGAGCGCGGCAGGCAGGACATGCAGTCGGAGATGGAGCGCTTTCCACGCCTGTTCCGCAATGCCGAGAGCGTGCCCGGCCTGACGTGGCCGACGATGGTAATCGGCGGCGGCGACCCGGCCAAGGGGGGGGTTCCCGGCACGCTCACGGTGGACCTGGGCGAAGTGCAGGTCCGGATCTGGCATCCGGGCCCGGGCCACACGCGCGGCGACACCATCGCCTGGATCGAGGACGAAAAGGTGCTGTTTTCCGGGGACCTGGTCGAATACGAGGCCGGTGTCTACACCGGCGACGCGCACCTGCAGGAGTGGCCGGCGACGCTGGACGCCCTGCGCGCGCTGCGCGCCGAAGCGATCGTTCCGGGCCGCGGCCAGGCGATGAAGGGCGCCGCCGAGGTGAACAAGGCCCTGGACTACACCAAGCGCTGGGTCGAGACGCTGTACGCGGCGGCCAAGGAGGCGGCGGCCGCCAACATGGACCTGAAGGCGGCGATGGCTCACGTTCGCAAGCAGATGGACCCGGTGTTCGGCCACGTGTTCATCTACGAGCATTGCCTGCCGTTCGACGTCAGCCGTGCCTACGACGAAGCGCGCGGCATCAAGAACCCGCGCATCTGGACCGCCGAGCGGGACAAGGAAATGTGGGCGGCGCTGCAAGCGTAGGGCAGGCATGTAGTCCGGCGCCGACACGCCGGTCGCATGACGGACGACAGCAACGCCGGGGCCTGCCTCCTAAAGTCGTGACCTGTCTAGCCGGCAATGACAAGCCCGCGATGACCTAGCCATAGGAGTGTTCCATGCCTTCCAATGACAAGCCGGTGCCGCGTATCCTGCAACAGCAGCCGGAGCGCGACAGCGATCCAGACCAACAGCAATCCGGGTCCAGTGATTTCCAGCCGAAGGCCGCCGCCGGGAAGGGCGACAAGCAGATGGGCGAGGGCAGCTACGAAGCGACCCGCGACTACCAGAAGGACATCGAGGAATACCTGAAAAGGGCCGACATCGACGCCGATGCCATAGCGGCCAAGCCGCGTTCGCAGCAGGAAGCGCGCGAGCTCGATGAGGCGGAAAAAGAAGGCCGCTCGCATTCAAAGGGCGAGCACTAGGCCGGTCCCGCTTCAGGCCAACCGAGTGCGGCCGACACGTCGCGCGGCCAGGAGAGTTGCCAGCGCCAGCGAGCCGAGCACGGCCGCCAGGCCGGCGACACCGCCCCACTGCAACGCGCTGCCGCTCGCCAGCGGCCCGACCGTGCCGCCCAGGGTATACCCGGTGATCATCGCGGCCGCGCCGCCCGCCGTGGCACGGCCCGCAAACTCGTGCGCCACACGGACCATGGCGAGCGTGTATAGCGCTCCGCCGACGCCGCCCCATACCAGCCCCACGGCCCAAAACAGCCATGGCGACCGGTCCGCGAAGGCGATCGCCAGGCTCGCGGCCAGCAACAACAGCGCCGCCCCGGTAAACACGCTTGACGCCTTGAACCGGTCGGCCGCGGCGCCCGCCGGGTACTGGCACAAGAAGCTGCCCACCCCGATCGCACCCGCCACACTGGCGGCCGCGCTCAGGCTCAAGCCGGTCGCGGACGCATAGGCCGCGCTGACCGAGCCCAGTCCGGCCTCGAATACTCCGCCCGTGAAAGCGATGCCCGCCATGGCCGGCATCGTCCGCAAGGCGTGCCAGGTCCCGCTCTGGGTGTGCGCCGGGGGCTCGGTCGTCGCGTGCCGTGGAATGGCCAGCGCGATCACGCAGCAGGCGGCGACCAGTGCGGCGGCTATCCACAACACCGGCCTCGCGCCCGAGCCCAGCAGCGCCGGCACGAAGGGTCCGAGGGCGAGCGCGGCCCCAAGCCAGGTCTGGTACAGCCCCATTACGCGGCCGCGCCGCTCGGGCGGCGCTTCGCGTGCCAGCAGCGCTTCGGTGGCGTTCCACAAGGCCGCGGCGCCGGTGCCGCTGGCGACCGCGGCCGCCGACCACGCAACCAGGTCATGGCCCGCGGCGTAACCCATGGCGCCTGCCAGCTGCAGAAAGCAGCCGCAGCGGTAGGCGCGCACGATGCCCCAGCGAGCCAGCACGCGGGGCACGACCGGGATCAGCAGTGCGACCATGAGGAACGGGATCATGGCGAACGCGCCGATG
The DNA here is from genome assembly GCA_035571715.1 of Ramlibacter sp. Taxonomy (GTDB): domain Bacteria; phylum Pseudomonadota; class Gammaproteobacteria; order Burkholderiales; family Burkholderiaceae_C; genus Ramlibacter. Next base: position 4,857 of record DATNCB010000744.1, on the reverse strand, counting down.
GCCGCAGTGCTGTGTCCTGCCTGCTGCAGGCTCACCGCGAGCACCGGCGCAGCCATGGCGAAGGCCAGCACGATCAGGGTCGTCGCCGCGGCCAGTCGCCAGACCACGGCCATCGCCGGCGCGGCTGTCATTGCTGCGCGGCGAGCTCGCCCAGATCGCGCTGGTAGGCACGCAGCCGCCGCACCGCTACTTGCCGCTGGGCCGGCGTCGTGCTGTTGTGCAAGCCGGCGAAATTACGACAGCCTTCATCCACGAGCGCCTGCTGGTAACGGCGCTCGGCCGGATCGGGCGGCTCCTGCACGCGTGCGAAGTAGCCGCGCAGCATGCTGCCCGCTTCGCTGAACGACACCGGCTCGGTCGCCAGTTTGCGCAAGACCTGCAAGGCATCGCGCTGCCGCCGCATCCGCTCCGCCAACAAGCGCTGGCCGTCGAACATCGATTGCTCGACTTGCCGGCGCAACACGGCGCGCTGCGGCTCGTCCAGGCTGCCGTAGATGCTTTCGCTTCGCTCCAGGAAGAGCTTGAAGCGCTTCCCGGCCACTTCCGCGGCCGTGGGACGTACCCACTCCTTGCGGTATTCGTCGTTGTTGCGGGCGTACTTGCGCTCCAGGTGCTGGAACTGCTCGGGCGTCAGGCTCATCGCGAACGTGATCATCGCCGGGCCGGCCTGCTTGGCCGCGGCGTGCAGCCGCTCAGTTACCTGCGTGAAGACAGCGCAGGTATGCCCGGGAGTGACATCGCCTGGCGCGAGTTCCTCCACGCCGTGCAGGATTTCCGCGAACCGCGGCAGTTCCTGGGTGCGATGCCACAGATGCAGCCGCGCGAGGTCGTCTCGGACGCGCGGCGCCTGTTCGTCGCTGAATTCGACGTAGCTGTCCAGCCACCAATAGGCGAGATCGTCCAGATTGTTGTATCCGAGCTTGATGGCGCTGCAGGCGCTCAGCACAGCGGCCAAGGCCAGCAGGCCGATAATCCGGCGAAGTCTAGCTAAGGTAGTCATCTATAGAAGGAAGGTCCATGACAGCAGTCGATGTGGTCATCATGGCGGCGGGCAAGGGCACGCGGATGAAGAGCCGCTTGCCCAAAGTGTTGCACCGTTTGGCGGGACGCGCATTGGCGCAGCACGTCGCCGATACCGCGGCGGCCCTGCAGGGACGGCGCATCGTCGTAGTGACGGGCAATGGCGCGGCCGAGGTCGAGGCCGTGCTTACGGCTTGGGCCCACGGCCGCGGCGTGGCGGTTCCGACTTTTGTGCGCCAGGAGCCCCAGCTTGGCACCGGCCACGCGATGCAACAGGCGGCGCCGGTGTTGCCCGATGACGGCATCACCCTGATCCTGAACGGCGACGTACCGCTGATCCAACCCGCAACATTGCAAACGCTCGTCGATCGCAGCGGCGGCCGCGCACTGGCACTGTTGAGCGTGCGGATGCCCGACCCCAACGGCTATGGCCGCATCCTGCGCGAGGGCGACAAGGTCAGGGCGATCGTGGAACACAAGGATGCTACCGAGGAGCAGCGCCGCATCGCCGAGGTCTATACCGGTTTCATGGCGGTGCCGACCAGCTCGCTCAAGCGCTGGCTGGCGCGGCTGACCAACGACAACGCACAACGTGAGTACTACCTAACCGACATCGTCGGCCTCGCGGTGCAGGACGGCGCCGATGTGATCGCCGTGACGACCGATGACAAGGTTCAGGTCGACGGCGTCAACAGCCCGTCCGAACTGGCCGGGCTGGAACGCGCCTTCCAGCTGCGCCAGGCGCAGGCTTTGATGGATCAGGGCGTGCGCATCGCCGACCCGGCGCGGTTCGACGTGCGCGGGCAACTTCAGTGCGCGCAAGACGTGGAGATCGACGTCAACTGCCTGTTCGAAGGGCGCGTGTCGTTGGGCGAAGGCGTGCGCATCGGCGCCAATTGCGTGATCGCCAATGCCACTATTTCGGCCGGTGCGGTGATCCACCCGTTCACCCACATCGACGGCGAGAAGGCGGGCGTGCGCGTCGGCGAGAGTGCCCTGATCGGCCCGTTCGCGCGGCTGCGCCCGGGTGCCGACCTGGCGGCCGACGTGCATGTAGGCAACTTCGTGGAGATCAAGAATTCAACCTTGGCTCGTGGTGCCAAAGCCAACCACCTGGCGTACCTGGGCGACGCCACGGTGGGCGAGCGTGTCAACTACGGTGCGGGCTCGATCACGGCCAATTACGACGGCGCCAACAAGCATCGCACCGTGATCGAGGCGGACGTGCACATCGGCAGCAACAGCGTGCTGGTGGCGCCGGTCACGATCGGCCGCGGCGGCACCGTGGGCGCCAGTTCCACCATCACCAAGGACACGCCGCCGCAGGCGCTTTCGGTGGCACGAGGCAAGCAGGTGAGCATCGCGAACTGGGAGCGGCCGAAAAAGGCTGCGAAGTAGCACAGTTCCCGGCACTCATCGATCGGAAGGCCCGGAGCATCTACTTGTGGCGAGGACGTGAGAGTGCAATCCCTGGCTCGAACTTCGCGCGGCGCAGCGAGAAGAACGCCTTGACGTTGCGTACGTTGGCGTCGCTGGTAAAAAGGCGCTGCGCCAGCGCCAGATAGTCCGGCATGTCCATCGCATGGACAACGAGGATGAAGTCGGGCCCGGGTGAAACGCGATAGCACTGCTGCACGGCTTCATCGCCCAGGATCCGCGTCTCGAACGCCAGTTGTTCCTCCTGTCCCTGGCGATCCAGTGTCACCTCGACCACGGCTTGCAATCCGTGCCCCAGCAGGGGCGCCAGCCGGTCGGCGCTGAGGATGGCGATCTGGCGCTCGATCAGGCCGGCCTCGCGCAGCCGCTTGACCCGCCGCAGGCAGGTGGGCGGCGACACGTGCACGCGCCGCGCCAGATCCTGGTTGGTCAGCGAAGCATCGCGCTGAAGCTGGTCCAGCAACGCCAGATCGATGGCGTCGAGCTGAGTTGAGTATTCTGAAATATCAGCCATTTAGAAATTATATTTCTGAAATCGGTTAATTAGAAAGTAAATTCCATAACCGTCATCATTTAGAAAGCAAATTTTTCATGCGGGCGCCTACAGTCCGCCCACAACAGCAAGGAGCTTTCCATGTGTGGCATCGTCGGCGCCGTCTCCACCCGCAACATCGTTCCGATCCTCGTGCAGGGTTTGCAGCGGCTGGAATATCGCGGCTATGACTCGTGCGGCGTCGCGGTTTACGCCGGCGGCTTGCAGCGTGCGCGCAGCACCGCCCGGGTGGCCGAACTGCTGGCGCAGGTCGAGCAGGAGCACCTGCAGGGCTCCACCGGCATCGCCCACACCCGCTGGGCCACGCATGGCGCGCCGGCCGTGCACAACGCGCATCCCCATTTCAGCCATGGACCGGGCCAGGATGCGGCGGGCAAAGCGGGGCGCATCGCCCTGGTCCACAACGGCATCATCGAGAACCACCAGGAGCTGCGTTCGGCCCTCCAGGCGAAGGGCTACGTGTTCGCCAGCCAGACCGACACCGAAGTCATCTGCCACCTGATCGACAGCCTGTATGAAGGCGACCTGTTCGAGGCCGTGCAGGGCGCCGTCGGGCAGTTGCGTGGCGCGTACGCGATCGCCGTGTTCTGCAAGGACGAGCCGCACCGCGTCATCGGGGCCCGCGCCGGCTCGCCGCTGATCCTGGGCGTGGGCCGCGACGGCGAAAACTTCCTCGCCAGCGACGCGATGGCCATCGCGGGCGTGACCGACCAGATCGTGTACCTGGAAGAAGGCGATGTAGTCGACGTGCAGCTGGGCAAGTACTGGGTCGTCGACAAGGCCCACAAGCCGGTGACCCGACCGGTGAAGACCGTGCAGGCGCACAGCGGCGCAGCCGAGCTGGGGCCGTACCGGCACTACATGCAAAAAGAAATCTTCGAGCAGCCGCGCGCCGTCGCCGACACGCTGGAGGGCGTGCAGGCGGTGGTGCCGGAATTGTTCGACGGCGCCGGCGAGAAGGGCCCCGTGAGCGCCTGGCGGGTGTTCAAGGAGATCGACTCGGTGCTGATCCTGGCTTGCGGCACCAGTTACTACAGCGGCTGCACCGCGAAGTACTGGCTCGAAGGCATCGCGAAAATCCCGACGCAGGTCGAGATCGCCAGCGAATACCGTTACCGCGACACGGTGCCCAGCCCGACCACGCTGGTGGTGACCATCAGCCAGTCGGGCGAAACGGCCGACACGCTGGCTGCGTTGCGCCACGCCAAGAGCCTGGGGATGAACCATACGCTGACCGTGTGCAATGTCGCCACGTCGGCGATGGTGCGCGAATGCAAGCTGGCCTACATCACGCGCGCGGGCGTGGAGATCGGAGTGGCTTCGACCAAGGCCTTCACCACCCAGCTGGCCGGCTTGTTCCTGCTCACGCTGGCGCTGGCGCAGGCCAAGGGCCGCTTGACCGAGTCGCAGGAGGCGGCGCACCTGAAGGCGATGCGTCATTTGCCGGCGGCCCTGACGGCGGTGCTGGCCCTGGAACCGCAGATCATCAGCTGGTCGGAGGATTTCGCCGGCAAGGAAAACGCGCTGTTCCTGGGCCGCGGCCTGCACTATCCGATCGCGCTGGAAGGTGCTCTGAAACTCAAGGAGATCACCTACATCCACGCCGAAGCCTATGCGGCCGGCGAACTCAAACACGGGCCGCTGGCGCTGGTCACCAGCGAAATGCCGGTGGTCACCGTGGCACCCAACGATGTCCTGCTGGAAAAACTCAAGAGCAACATGCAGGAAGTGCGGGCGCGCGGCGGCGTGCTGTACGTGCTGGCCGACGCCGACTCGCGCATCGAGAGCGAGGAGGGCATCCACGTGATCCGCATGCCGGAAAACTACGGGCCCTTGAGTCCGCTGCT
>DATNCB010000743.1:0-1914 GCA_035571715.1 Ramlibacter sp. | reverse complement strand
ATCTACCAGGCGCTGGAAAAGGGCACGATCGACGCGGCGGAGTGGATCGGGCCGTACGACGACCAGAAGCTGGGCTTCAACAAGGTCGCCCCGTTCTACTACTATCCCGGTTGGTGGGAAGGCGGCCCGCAGCTGGACTTTTTCATCAACCAGAAGGCCTGGGACGCGCTGTCGGCCGAATACAAGGCCATGGTGACAACCGCGGCAGCGCAGGCGCATTGCGACATGCAGGCCAAGTACGACGCCAAGAATCCGGGCGCTCTCAAGCAGTTGGTGGGTTCAGGTACCAAGCTTCGTCCCTTCTCCAAGGACGTCATGGCATTGGCTTTCAAGGAATCCATGGGCGTGTACGAAGACCTCAACAACAAGAATCCGGACTGGAAAAAGATCTATGCGGATTACGCCAAGTTCCGCGCCGACCAGAACCTGTGGTTCCGCTTCACCGAAGCGACGTTCGACCGCTTCATGCAGGAGCAGAAGCTGTAAAAAAGAAAGGCCGCTGCGCGGCCTTCGAACGAAAGAAAAGGGCCATTGGGCCCTTTTCTTTTAGCTGCGCTGGCGCTGGTGTCACGCGCCGGGCAGCTATTTTTTGAACAGGTCGTCGATCTTTTTCTGTTCGTCGTCGGCCGCCTTCGCGTCTTCGGCCGGGTTGGGCATCGCTTCGGGCGTTGCACCGCTGGCCGCGCCGGCAGGCGGTTTCGCCGCGTCCTGCATCTCCTTGTTCATCTGAATCTGCACCTTGTCGAGATCGATCTTGTTTTCCACGTCCAGGCCGCTGGAGACGATGCCCGGGGCGAAGATGATCAGGCCGACCATGAACACCTGGATCAGCACGAAGGGCACCGAGCCCCAGTAGATCTGCATCGTAGTCACCGGGGCGATCAATTTCTTGGTCAGGCGATCGGTGTATTCCTTGGCCGGGGCAACGCTGCGCAGGTAAAACAGGGCGAAGCCGAACGGCGGATGCATGAACGAGGTCTGCATGTTCACGCCCAGCAGCACGCCGAACCAGATCAGGTCGATCCCCAGCTTGTCGGCCACCGGCGCCAACAACGGCACCACGATGAAGGACAGCTCGAAGAAGTCCAGGAAGAAAGCCAGGAAGAAGATCAGCACGTTGACCACGATCAGGAAGCCCACCTGGCCCCCGGGCAGCCCCGTGAGCAGGTGCTCCACCCACTTCTGCCCGTCCACGCCCTGGAACACCAGGCTGAACATGGTCGAGCCGACCAGGATGAACACCACGAAGGAGGCCAGCTTGGTCGTGCTGTTGAGGGCCTGCTTGAGCAGCGAGAAGCTCAGCCGTCCGCGCGCCGTCGCCATGATGATGGCCCCCGACGCGCCCATCGCGCCGCCTTCCGTTGGCGTGGCGATCCCCAGGAAAATCGTGCCCAGCACCAGGAAGATCAGCAGCAGGGGCGGAATCAGCACGAAGGTCACGCGCTCTGCCATGCGCGACAACAGGCCCAGGTGCGTCACCTTGTTGATGACGGCGATCAGGAAGGCCAGCAGCACGCCGGCGCACATCGACACCACGATGGTTTCGTCCAGCGGAATGCTGTCGACTTGCGTACTCGTCCACCAGGTGGCCACGGCCGGGTAGTTCTTGGCGAAGGTGATCGCAAGCCCCGCGGAAATGAGGGTCACCGCGAGCAGCGAAGGCAGGCCGCTCTTGCCGTTTGCCTCGCGAATCGTGCGCGCCTCGATCGGCAACGCCGGCACCCACATGGGCTTGATGAAAGCCAGCAGAATGACATAACCGGCATAGATGCCTGTGAGCATGAAGCCGGGAATGAAGGCGCCCTTGTACATGTCTCCAACGCTGCGTCCCAGCTGGTCGGCCAGGACGATCAGCACCAGGGACGGCGGGATGATCTGCGCCAGGGTGCCGGAGGCGGCAATCACGCCCGAGGC
>DATNCB010000742.1:0-6717 GCA_035571715.1 Ramlibacter sp. | reverse complement strand
ACCGGTGTGATCCGGCAGGCTACGGCCAATCCGCTCACGCTGTCGCAGGGCGTGCGGGAAATGATCCCCAAGCTCAAGGCCGATTTGCCGCCGGACATCGCGATCGACATCGCGAACGACAACTCGTTGTTCATCGACCGCTCCGTCAGGAACGTGTACCACACGATCGGAGAGGCGATCCTGCTGGTCGCGCTCGTGATCTTCATCTTCCTGCGCACCATCCGCGCCTCGATCATCCCGATCGTGACGATTCCGGTGAGCCTGATCGGCGCGTTCGCGCTGATGGCGCTGTTCGGATTCACGATCAATACGCTCACGCTGCTGGCGTTGGTGCTGGCGATCGGGCTGGTGGTGGATGACGCCATCGTGATGCTGGAAAACATCTTCCGGCACATCGAGGAAGGTCTGGATCCGTTCTCCGCGTCGATCAAGGGCGCGCGCGAGATCGGCTTCGCGGTGATCACGATGACCTTGACGCTGGTGGCCGTGTATGCGCCCCTGGCATTCACGCCGGGGCGGACCGGCCGGCTGTTTGTCGAGTTTGCGCTGGCCCTGGCGGGCGCCGTGCTGGTGTCGGGCTTCGTGGCGCTGACCCTCACCCCCATGATGTGCTCGCAGCTGCTCAGGCACAACCCGAATCCCAACTGGTTCGACCGAACCATGGAGCGCTGGCTCACCATCTTGTGCGCCCGGTACGCGAGAGTTTTGCGATGGGTCATCACCAAACGCTGGCAACCGGCATCAGGCGGGTCCGGCGGCATCCGTGGCGGCTTGCTGCAGGCGCGCTGGATCGTGATCGGTGTGATGCTGGCGAGCGCGTTGGGCATCGCGGCGGTGTGGCCGACGATGAAGCAGGAACTGTCGCCGCTGGAAGATCGCGGGACGATCCTGGCTACCGTGAATGCGCCGGACGGCTCGACGTTCGATTACACCGATCGCAATGCGCAGGTGCTGGAGCGGCTGGGCCAGCAATACCCCGAGTTCGACCGCATCTTCGGCAGCATCGGCAATCCGACGGTGTCGCAGGCCAGTGTCGTCTATCGCACGGTGGATTGGGAGAAGCGAAAGCGCACCACGCTTCAGCTGGCGCGCGAGATGGGGCCCAAATTCAATGCCTTGCCGGGGGTGAACGCGTTCGCGCTTACGCCGCCGTCGCTGGGACAGGGCTTCCGGGAGCGCCCGCTCAATTTCGTGATCCAGACCTCCGACAGCTACGAGAATCTCGACCGCGTGACTCAGCTGATGCTCGGCGAGATGGCGAAGAACCCCGGCATCGTGTCGACCGACGTCGACCTGCGGCTGAACAAACCGGAGCTGCGCATCGAGGTCGACCGCGACAAGGCGGCCGACATGGGCGTGAGCGTGCAAGTGGTCGCCAAGGCGCTGGAAACCATGCTCGGCGGACGGCAGGTCACGCGCTACAAGCGCGACGCCGAGCAGTACGACGTGATCGTGCAGACCGAGGCGCGCGGCCGCACCACACCCGAAAACATCGATAGCATCAACGTGCGCGGCCGGGGCGACACGATGGTTCCCCTGTCGGCGCTGGTCAAGGCGCGCGAAAGCGTCAGCCCGCGTGAGCTCAACCACTTCGGCCAGCGCCGCTCGGTGTCGATCACGGCCAATCTGGCGCCCGAGTATTCGCTGGGCCAGGCGCTGACGTTCATGGACCAGACCGCGGCCAAGGTGCTCAAGCCGGGCTACACCACCGACCTGAACGGCACTTCGCGCGAGTTCAAGGCCTCGCAGGGCGCGCTGGCGATCGTGTTCGTGCTGGCGCTGCTGTTCATTTTCCTGGTGCTTGCGGCGCAGTTCGAAAGCTTTGTCGATCCGTTCGTGATCATGCTGTCGGTGCCTCTGTCGATGATCGGAGCGCTGCTGGCGCTCAAATGGTCCGGAGGCTCGCTCAACGTGTATTCGCAGATCGGGCTGATCACGCTGGTCGGCTTGATCACCAAACACGGCATCCTGATCGTCGAGTTCGCCAATCAGCTGCGAGGGCAAGGTCTGGAACTGGTCGATGCCCTGGTCAAGGCGGCTTCGCAGCGGCTGCGCCCGATCCTGATGACCACCGGTGCCATGGTGCTGGGCGCCGTTCCGCTGGCGATGGCCACGGGTGCCGGTGCCGAAAGCCGGATCCAGATCGGCTGGGTCATCGTCGGCGGCATGTCGCTGGGCACGCTGCTCACGATCTTCGTCGTGCCGACGATGTACATGCTGTTTGCCCGGCAGAAGGTGCCCGGGGCGAACAAGGCGCACGCCAAGGGCGACGAACCCGTTCCGCCTCACGACGAGCTTGTCGCGAAATAGAAAGCGCAGTAGGGTGGGCGACTTCGTTGATCGCTGCCACTTCCATGCCCATCGTCGAGTTCGCACAGGCCCTGACGCGCCACGTCGCCTGCCCGCCGCAGCGCGTCGAGGCCGGCACGTTGCGCGCCGCGCTTGATCGCGCCTTTCTCGTCGCGCCCGCCCTGAAGAGCTATGTGCTCGACGAGCAGGGAGCCGTGCGCAAGCACGTGGCGGTGTTCCTCAATGCCCGGATGATCGCGAGCCGCAGCGACCTGGACGTTGCGGTCAAGCCCGATGACAAGGTCATGGTCATCCAGGCCCTCACAGGAGGCTAGCTCAATGACAGCGACGCTTTGGATCGGCACCCGCAAAGGCTTGTTCGTCGCCCGCCGCGGCGACTCTCATTGGCGCATCGGCAAACCCCACTTCGCGGGCGAGCCCGTCACCCAGGTGCTGGTCGACCCGCGGGACGGCGCTTGGTACGCGGCGTTGCGGCTGGGGCATTTCGGCATCAAGCTGCGCAAGAGCTCGGACGCCGGCGTGCATTGGGAGGAAGTGGCCGCGCCGGCATTCCCGCCCAAGCCGTCCGAAGGACCCTGGAAGGATGATCCAACGCCCTGGAGCGTGGACCTGGTATGGGGCCTGGAAGCCGGACCCGGCCGCCTGTGGGCCGGTTGCCTGCCGGCGGGCTTGTTCACGTCCGATGATGGGGGTGCGAGCTGGCAGCTCGTCCAAAGCTTGTGGGAGCGGCCCGAACGAAAGGAGTGGTTCGGTGGCGGCTATGACCATGCGGGCATCCATTCGATCCTGGTCGATCCGCGCGATGGCCGGCACGTCACCATCGGCATCTCGTGCGGCGGTGTCTGGCAGACCCGTGACGCGGGCGCCACCTGGAGCAGCACCTCGCAAGGGATGGACGCCGGGCAGTACATGCCGCCCGAGCGCCGCTTCGACCCCAACGTCCAGGACGTGCACCGCATCGATCAGTGCCGGGCCGATCCGCAAGTGCTCTGGTGCCAGCACCATGGCGGCCTCTACCGCTCGGTCGATGCTGGCCTGCGATGGGAGCCGATCCCCGCCCCGCAGCCTTCGGCCTTCGGTTTTCCCGTGGCTGCGCATCCCGTGGATCGGCAGCGCGCCTGGTTCGCGCCGGCTCATTCGGACGCGCAGCGCATCCCCGTGGACGGCCGCATGGTGGTCAATGAAACGCGCGATGGCGGTGCTTCTTTCGCGAGCCACGGCGAAGGCCTGCCGCAGCGCGACGCCTATCACCTGATCTATCGCCACGCGTTGGTGACGAGCGATGATGGCCAGACGCTCGCGATGGGCTCGACTACGGGCGGGCTATGGGTCAGCGAAGATGCGGGCGCGTCGTGGCAATGCCTGTCGCGCGACCTGCCGCCGATCGCGGTGCTGCGGATCGGCGAAAACAGCACCTGACTAGACGTACCCTTCGAACATCATCACGTCCACGGCGTCCCCGGCTGCCACATTGCCTTGCGCGTGATGCAGGACGATCAAGCCGTTGGCCTGAACCATCGAGCTGAGCACGCCCGAACCCTGGCTGCCGGTGGTGCGCACCTGCAAGGAGCCGTCGGCCGCGGTGGTAACGATGCCCCGCTGGTACTCGGTGCGGCCGGCCTTCTTGCGGATGGGTTCTTCGCTGCGCGCCTTGAGCAGCGGCGGCGGCCCGGCGCAGCAGCCCATCATGCGCAGCAGGGCGGGGCGCACGAACGCCAGGAAGGTCACCATGACGGCAACAGGATTGCCCGGCAGTCCGAACAGGACCGAAGCCGAGTGCGTTGAGCTTGTCGAAGGAATGCGGCCTACCGCCATGGGCCGGCCCGGGCGCATGGCGATCTTCCAGAACGCCACGTCACCGAGCTTTTTCATCATCGCCTTGGTGTAATCGGCTTCGCCGACGCTGACACCGCCACTGGTGATGATGGCGTCCGCTGCCTCGGCGGCCTTGCGGAACGCGGCTTCCAGCTGCGCGGGCTCGTCGCGCACCACGCCCAGGTCGATGACCTCGCAGCCCAGCCGCTTGGCGAGGCCGAACACTGTGTAGCGATTGCTGTCGTAAACAGCGCCTTCGCGCGGCTTCTCACCCAGGCTCAGGATTTCATCCCCCGTGGAGAAGTAGGCCACGCGCAGCCGCCGCATCACCGGCACCGTGGCGATGCCCAGGCTGGCGACGAGTCCGCAAGCGGCGGGTGTCAGCCGTTCACCGCGGCGCAACGCCGGCTGGCCTTCGAGCAGGTCCTCGCCCTTGAGCCGGCGGTTGTCGCCAGGCTTCAGGACCTTCGGCGGAATGGCAATGCGGTTTTCTCCGGCAGGACGGGTGAACTCCTGCGGCACCACGGTGTCGAGCCCGGCCGGCATGATGGCGCCGGTCATGATCTTCACGCATTGGCCGAAGCCGACCGTGCCCTGCCACGCCTTGCCGGCCAGGGCGGTGCCGATGACATCGAGTTCGAGTGGCGCCTGAGCATTGAGCTGTGCGCCGTCGAATGCGAAGCCATCCATCGCGGAGTTATCGTGCGGCGGCACGCTGATGGGGGAAACGAGATCCTGCGCCAGCACGCGATCCAGCGCATCGAAGATGCCGACGGCTTCGGTCTGCGTCACCGGCTCCGCCAGCCGCGCGAGGAATTCATTGACCTGGTCTGCGCTCAGCGCTTGCGGGTCGTAGCCTTGCAGCTGCGCCGCAATTTGCGCAATGCTTTTCATGAGTGCTCCAGTAGGTGCAGCTCGGCCAAAGTGTTGGCGTTGAAGAAGGCGCGCGGATCGTCTTGAGGCGTGTCGAAAGGCACCAGCACTGTCTTGTGCAGCCCGGTCCAGGCGTCGGTCTTGCGGCCGCCGCCATGCGTGAATCTCACCAGGCTTTCCAGCAGTTCCACTCGCAACAGGCAGAACACCGGCTGGGTATGCGACTGCCCGTCTTGCTCGCGGGCGGTGGCCATCGCGATCTCGGCATCCGCCTCCTGCGCGGCCTTGGCCAGGCGCGCGACCAGGTCGTGCGGGAACAGAGGCGTGTCGCACGGCACCGTCACGAGCCACGGCGTTTCGCAGCGCTCCAGCCCGGTCAGAAAGCCGGCTAGCGGTCCGGCGTAGTCCGGCAGGACATCGGGCCAGACCGGCACGCCGAACGCTTCGTAAGCGCCGAGGTTGCGGTTGGCGTTGATCATCACCTCGCCCACCTGGGGTGCCAGGCGCATCAAAGCGTGCAGCGCCATCGGCATGCCGTTGAAATTCTGCAAACCCTTGTCTACGCCCCCCATGCGCGATCCGCGGCCGCCGGCGAGGATGACGCCCGTGATGTCGGCGCTGTCGATCACGTGGACACTAACCCCCGATGTAGCTCATCTCGACGCGGCGCACACCGGTGTCGTTGTCGGGTGCCATCGACCCGCGCAGCTGCGAATAGCGGTCGGCGCGGCCGCGCCAGATCTGGCCGATCGCCGAAGCGAGTTGCTCGTCGCTGACACCGCCGCTATTCGCGCCGTTACCCCGGACCAGCGATCGCAGGTCGTGCCCGTGGGTGGCGAACAGGCACAGGTACAGCTGGCCTTCGGTGGAGAGGCGTGCGCGATTGCAGTCGCCGCAGAACGCCTGCGTGACACTGCTGATCACGCCGACCTCGCCGCTGCCGTCGGCGTAGCCCCAGCGTTCCGCGGTTTCGCCGGGAGCGCTCGGATCCAGCTGCACCAGCGGCAACTCGGCATGAACCATCTTCACCACGTCGGCCGACGGCAGCACCTCATCCATGCGCCAGCCATTGGTCGCACCGACATCCATGTATTCGATGAACCGCAGCACGATGTCGGTGCCCTTGAAGTGGCGGGCCATCGGCAGGATCTGATGCTCGTTGGTGCCGCGCTTGACCACCATGTTGATCTTGATCGGCCCGAGCCCCGCCTCGCGCGCGGCAGCGATGCCCTCCAGGACCTCGGCCACCGGAAAATCGACGTCGTTCATGCGCCGGAACACGGCATCGTCGAGCCCGTCCAGGCTGACGGTGACACGCTGCAGGCCGGCGGCCTTCAGGGCCTTCGCCTTGCGCGCGAGCAAGGAGCCGTTGGTGGTCAAGGTCAGGTCCAGCGGCTCGCCGTCGACCGTGCGCAGCACCGACAACTGTTCGACCAGCGACTCGACGTTCTTGCGCAGCAGCGGCTCGCCGCCGGTCAGTCGGATCTTGCGCACGCCATGGGCCACGAACTGCCGGGCTATGCGGGTGATTTCCTCGAAGGTCAGCAGGGCTGAGTGCGGCAAGTAGGGGTGGTCCTTGTCGAACACCTCCTTGGGCATGCAGTAGCTGCAGCGGAAATTGCAGCGGTCGGTGACGCTGATGCGCAGGTCCCGCAGCGGCCGGCCCAGGCTGTCGGACAGCAGGCCGGTGGCGGGGATGGCTTGAGCGGGGACGCCGGC
>DATNCB010000741.1:0-3493 GCA_035571715.1 Ramlibacter sp. | reverse complement strand
CCGGATGCCCTCCACCATGCGCGCGAATTCCGGCGGCTCCAGTGAAGCGCTGTGGTCGGGTCCGGGCAGGCTGCGGTCCAGCGTGAGGTGCTTTTCGATCACCTTGGCTCCCAGGGCGACAGCGGCCAATGGCGCTTCGATACCCAGGCTGTGGTCCGAATAGCCGATCGCGATGTCGAGATCGCTCATCATCGACGCAATGGCCTTCAGGTTGAGCGCGCCGTCCAGCGCCGGATAGGCAGAGGTGCAATGCAGCACCGTCACAGCCTCCAGCCCGCCGCGGGCAGCGGCGATCCACTGGAGCGCCTCGCGAATCTCGGCCAGCGTCGCCATGCCGGTGGACACGAGTAACGGAAGGCCGGCCGCCGCGACGCGTTCGACCAGCGCACGATGGGTGAGCTCGCCCGACGAGAGCTTGAGCCGCCGCACGCCCAGGCGCACCAGCATGTCCACGGCAGCAACCGAAAAGGGCGTCGAGAAGAATTCGATGCCGATCGAATCGCAATGGCGCTTGATGCTTTCGTGCTGGGCCTGCGTCAGCTCCAGCTGCTGCAGCATGGCGAACTGGTCCTTTTGGCCGGTCTGACGCGCCTGATACTCGGCCGTCGGCGCGCCGCGGAGCACCAGGTCCTCGGCGCGAAACGTCTGGAACTTGACGGCATCGGCTCCCGCGGCCTTTGCCGCATCGCACAGGCGCAGGGCCGTGGCGAGGTCGCCGTTGTGGTTGACGCCGGCCTCGGCGATGATGAAGACCGATTCAGCCACCGCCGGCTCCCGATTGCGCGAAGTGGCGGTTGAACAGCCACTGCGCGTATTCGAAATCTTCCAGCGTGTCGATGTCCACCGATTTCCAGCGCGGCATGACGTACGGCGCAACCTCCACGCTCCACAGGCCTTGTAAGGCCGCATGCGCGAGCGCAGCGCGCAGCCAGACGTAAATGGAACCGTTTAGCGAATAGACCGGCGGTGCGTCCTGTCGGCGCATGCTGCCTTCGCCTTTGCACAGGTGCAGCAAGCCGTCGTTGCCTTGTTCCACCAGATTGAAATAAGGGTTGTCGGGGGCTTGCGCAACGCTTGCGACCAGCTGCGCAGCGGGGCGAGCCTGCAGCGCGGCGCTGATGTCAATGCTTTCACGCAAAGGCGACGTGGGCTGCAGGTCGACCACATGCCTGATCAGCTCGCCCTGCTGCTCCAGATGCGAGACCATGTGCTCGATCACGGGCAATTTCCCGACCTCGTCAGTCGCAAGCTCCGCCGGCCGCGCATAGGGCACGATCGCCCCGGCGGAGCGCGCGATGTCGGCGATCGCCAAGTCATCGGTCGAAACATAGACCGCATCGATCTCGGGGCAGGCCAGCGCGTGCTCGATGGTGTGCACGATCAGCGGACGCCCGGCGAACAGCCGGATGTTCTTGCCCGGCAGCCCCTTGCTGCCGCCTCGCGCGCAAACGGTCGCGATGGTTCGTCCGTGCGGAATCGGATTGCTCATAGCTTCAGGAACCGCCTGAGCATGTTCAGGCCGGTTTCGGCGCTGCGTTCGGGGTGGAACTGGCAGCCGTAAAGATTGCCGCTGTGCACCGCGGCGCAGATCGCCAGGCCATCGTATTGCACATTGGCCAGCCGCGCACTGTCGTTGGCGGGCTCAGCCGCGTACGAATGCACAAAATAGACGCGCTCCAGCGGGTGGACATCGGCAAGAATCGTCTCGGTCCAGGGTGCAGCCGGCTCCAGTGGGCGCCAGCCAATGTGGGGGATGCGGTGGGGCGTTCCGTCCAGGCCGAGCGCCGGCACGGCTCGCACGCGCCCGGCCAGCAGGCCCAGGCCAGCATGGTCGCCCATTTCATCGCTCGCATCGAACATCACCTGCATGCCCACGCAAATGCCCAGGAAAGGGCGGCCGGTCTGCGCGAAGCGTTTGACCAGATCGTCGAAACCGCGTTCACGCAGTTCGGCCATGCCATCGCCAAACGCCCCGACGCCGGGCAGCACCAGCCGCTCGGCGTCCACATCGCCCGCCGAGGCCTTCTGCACGACCTTCACGGACGCGCCGCAATGCTCCAGCGCCCGCAGCACATTGAGCTGGTTGCCGATGCCGTAGTCGAGCACGGTGACCGGAACGTTCACTGCGGCCTCCCGTCGCTGCGCCGCACGTCGAGCCCGGCCGCGGCCGCATACTCCTTGATCTCGGGCAGGGTCATCCGCTTCCAGTGGAGCGCGTCGGCAATCGCAATGCCGGATACGCCGGTGGCGGCGACCGCAGCCAGATCCTCGGCCCGCCCGAAACCGCCGCTGGCCGTGACCGGCACGTTGACGGCGTCGCAGACTTGCTGCACCAGCGGCAGATCGAAGCCCTTGCGCGTGCCCTCCTGGTCGACCGAGGTCAGCAGGATTTCGCCGGCACCCAGCTCGACCGCGCGGCGCGCCCATTGCACGACATCCTGGCCGGTGCGCTCGCGGCCGTTGTCGGTGTAGACCTCCCAACGGCCCGGCGCGACCCGTTTGGCCTCGATGCCCAGCACCATGCACTGGGAGCCGTAGCGCCGCGCCACTTCGCCGATCAGCTCCGGGCGCGCGATCGCGGCCGTATTGACCGCCACCTTGTCCGCGCCCGAATGCATCATCTGGCTCACGTCGTCCAGCGAGCGGATGCCACCCCCGACCGTGATAGGCACATAGATGCGATTGGCGGTGCGCTTGATGATGTCCGAAAGGTTGTTGCGCTGGTACAGGCTGGCGACGATATCCATGAACAGCAGTTCGTCGGCACCTTCGGCGTAATAGCGCAGCGCGTGTTCGTGCGGGTCGCCGACCACG
This sequence comes from Ramlibacter sp., assembly GCA_035571715.1. Taxonomy (GTDB): domain Bacteria; phylum Pseudomonadota; class Gammaproteobacteria; order Burkholderiales; family Burkholderiaceae_C; genus Ramlibacter. Next base: position 679 of record DATNCB010000741.1, on the reverse strand, counting down.
CGCAGCCCCTCCAGGTGAATCCCCTTGATCAGGTTGGGGCCCTTGATGTCCAGCCTGGCGATGATCCGGACGTGGCTCATTGAAGCATCCGCCTTCAGGCCTGCGGCTGCCACACCGTGTGGCGCAATTTCCATTGACCGCCGGCGCGCGTCCAGAGATGGGGCGAGCGGAAGGTGTCGGCCAGTCGCATGAAGTAGTCGCGGTCCATCAGTGGGGACTCGAACATCTTCGAAGCCTGCGGAAACTCCCTGGCCGGAATGCTGAGGTAGCGGAAGATTTCCTCGGCGAATCGCTCCGGGAACTCACCGTCGTAGCGGCGCACCAGGGCCACGCCTTCGTCGCGCGTGATGTCGCCGGACCGGATTTCCTGCGCCGCGTCGTAGGTCGCACGGCCGATGCCGAACTTGGTGAAGGTGGTGTAGTAGTGGAAATCGTCGATGCGGTCGTCGATGCTGTTGTACTTGCTGTACGTGCCCGGGGTGCGCTCGGGCGAAGCTTCGAAGCCGCCGTGCTCCACCGCGTAGTAGTAGCAACTCTGGGGATGCCACCTCAGGTAATAGCCCAGGTAGTGCACCTCCACCTGCTTTTTCTCGATCTGGGCCGGATCGGCCGGCAGGTAAGGAAGCAGGTCCTGCTCTTCGAGGCCGAAGTCGTCGTACAGGCTGGCGAGCGAGGTGCC
>DATNCB010000740.1:0-9301 GCA_035571715.1 Ramlibacter sp. | reverse complement strand
CGCGAAACGCTGGCGCGCAAGCTCGGTCGGCGCGTCCCCGTCTTCGTGAAGATCGCACCCGACCTGGAGCAGGTCCAGATCGACGCCATTGCGGTTGCACTCAAGCGCCACGGCATGGACGGTGTGGTGGCGACCAACACGACCACCAGCCGCGACGCAGTCAAGGGTCTGCCCCATGCCGAGGAAGCCGGCGGCTTGAGCGGCGCGCCGCTGCTGGAGGCCAGCAACCGGGTGATCGCCCAATTGCGCGCCGCGCTGGGCAAAGGTTTTCCGATCATCGGCGTCGGAGGCATCATGAGCGCGCAAGATGCCCTCAGCAAGATTCGCGCGGGCGCCGACGTGGTCCAGATCTACACCGGTCTGATCTACCGCGGGCCACAACTCGTCAGCGATGCGGCGCGTGCCATCAAGGGTATTCAGAAAACGTAGGTGCCGGACAACTTGAGCACGTAGCTGCGTCCCGGCGCCGGCTCGTAATACCGGGCGTTGCCTTCGTTGACGATCACCGACCCGGCGTAACGGCGGTCCAGCAGGTTGTCGATCCGCGCACTTGCGGACAAAGCCCAGCCGCGCACGTCGAAGACATAGCCGGCACTCACGGCCACCGTCGTGAACGATGGCGCGGCCTCGGTATTCGTGTCGTTGACGAACACCTCGCCGGAGCGGCGCAGCTCGGCCCCGGCGCGCCACCCGCGCGCGGGCTGCCATGCGATCTCGGCGGCCGACACCGATTGAGCTGTGCCCGGGATGCGATTGCCGGCCGGGATGAACAGATTGGGTGCGGCGCAAGGCGTCGCATTGCAGGAGGCGAATGCGTCGCGATAGCGTGCATCGAGCCAGCCCTGCGACAGCTGGAACTGCCAGGCCGGCGCCAGCGCCGCGCTCCAGGAAAGCTCCAGGCCACGGCGCCGCGTGGCGCCGGCGTTCTGGAACGTACTGCGGCCGCCAACGTTGGTCTGGGTCACGATCTCGTCGCGGGTCGAAGTCTGGAACAGCGCCGCGCTCCATTCGGTTCGCAAGCGCTCTCCGGCCGCCCACTGCCCTTTGACGCCGAGTTCGAGGTTGTCGCTGCGCGAGGGCCGCAGCGCGAAGTTCAGGCCCGCGGAGCCGTCGGGCCGGTAAGCCAACTCATTAAACGTAGGCGTTTCGAAGCCGCGCCCGAGCGCCGCATACAGGTGCAGTTGCGGTGACCAGGCATACATCAGCCCCACCACCGGCAGCGTAGCGCCATAGCGCACCTGGCCGCTGTCGTCGCCGTTGATGCCGACGATGAAATGGTCGTTCGACGAGAAGCGCACGGTACTACGCCGCACGCCGGCCGTGGCGCTCCAGCGCGGCGCGAAATTCCAGACGGCCTGCAGATACGGGTCGAGGTTCCAGACGCGGTTGTCCTCGTCGCGCCGCAGCGCCCCCTGCACGCCCAGCGTGGCGCCGATGAAGTTCTGCCAGCCCAGGCGGTGCTCCTGCATCTGGTCGTAAGACAGGCCGGCCACGACTTCGAGCGAACCTTGCGCCAGCGAAGTCTGCCGGGTCCAGCGCAGATCGGAGCCGGCGTAGCGTCGTTCCAGCCCGATCACGCCGCCGGGGTGCAACGGGCTAGCCTGCGCCGCGACCGGTATGGCCTGGAATTGCTCCGTTTCGCGGGTGCCGCCATAAACCATCAGGCGCAGGCGGTCGCCGCCGGACAACCGATATTCATGTATCAAGCCTAGCTGGCTTTGCGTGACGGTCTTGCGCGTGTTGAATTGCGTGGCCGTTGCGTCGACGCTGCGCGGCGCGACGTCGAATTGCGCTCGGGTGAGGCCGAGCGGATCGTCGGCCCGCACCTGCACGGTGTTCGCGATGACAGTCCATTCGCCTCCTTCCCCCGGCTTGACGTCCAGCCGCGCGTTGGCGAGGCCGCGCGAAGCGCTGCTATGGTCGCGAAAGCCGTCAGTGGAGAAGTGATTGGCGCTGACTACATAGCCCAGCCCCGGGGTCGAGCCGCTCAAGCGCAGGCCTGGCCGCACCAGCCCATAGCTGCCAACGGCCAGGCTGGACGTCAGTGCGGGCGGGCCTTCGCCGGGTTCGGTGAAGACCTGCAGCACCCCGCCGGAGGAGTTTCCATACAGCACCGAGAACGGGCCGCGCAGCAGTTCGACGCGACCGGCCGAGGCGAGGTCGATGTGCGACAGCTGGCCCTGGCCGTCGGGCATGGTGGCCGGAATGCCGTCGACGTAGATCCGCACCCCCCGTACGCCAAACGTCGAGCGGGCGCCGAATCCGCGGATCGACAGCTGGAGGTCCTGCGCATAGTTCTGCCGGTCGCGCGCGATAACTCCGGGAACGAGCCCCACACTCTCCGACAGATTGATTTCGGGCCGGCCGGCGGCTCGCAGCCGCGCGCCATCGATCACGTCAACCGAGGCGGGCACCTCGAAAGGGGTGGCTTCGCTGCGGGTCGCGCTGACGGTGACTTGCGGCAGCGTCTGGGACAAGGCGGCGCCCGCCGCGGCGAGCATCACCAACAGGGCCCAGCCCTTCATCTCTGCATGTCTTCCAGTAGCGCGGCCACATGCTCGCCAATAGCCAACGCGCAGGTCAGGCCCGGCGATTCGATCCCGAACAGGTTGATCAAGCCCGGGACACCATGCAGCAGCGGCCCGTCGATGCGGAAGTCCGGCGCCCGCTCGGTCGGCCCATGGATCCTGGGCCGCACGCCGCTGTAGCTGGGCTGCAAAGCGCCATCGGGCAAGTCCGGCCAGTAGCGCCGCACCTCGGCATAGAAACCATCGGCCCGGTGCGGATCGACGGTGTAGTCGATGTCCTCGGGCGCGCGCGTGTCGAGCCATTCGAGATCGGGCCCGAACTTGGCTTGGCCGCCCAGGTCCAGCGTGAGGTGAACGCCCAGCCAGGCGTCCGCCGGCGCCGGATAGATCAACCGGGAGAACGGGGCCTTGCCGGCCAGCGCGTAGTAGTTGCCCTTGGCGAAATACTCGCGCGGCACGAACTGCGGATCGATCCCTTCAAAACGCCGTGCCAGCGCGCAAGCATGCAGCGACGCCGAATTGACCAGAATCGGCGCAGCCACCTCGCTGCCATCCGCCATGCGGATCACATGCGGCTGGCCGCCCCGCCCCAGCACCGCTGATTGCGCAGGCGAGGCCAACGCGACCATGCCGCCTGCGCTTTCCAGATCGCCCTGCAGGGCCAGCATAAAGCCATGGCTGTCCACGATTCCCGTCGTAGGCGAGAGCAAGGCGGCGATGCAACGCAGGCCGGGTTCCAGCGCCTGCGCCTGCTGTGCTTCCAGCCATTGCACGGGAACGCCATTGGCGCCGGCACGATCGCGCAACCCACGCAAGGCCGCCGCTTCGGCTTCGGTGTTCGCGACCACCAGCTTGCCGCAGTTGCGATGGTTCACGCCGTGGCTTGCGCATAGTTCGTACAGCAGCTGCTTGCCGCGCACGCACAACCTTGCCTTCAGCGAACCCGTCGGGTAATACAAGCCCGCATGAATGACTTCGCTGTTGCGCGAGCTCACGCCCTGACCGATCGCCGCTTGCGCTTCCGCCACGATGGTTTCGCGGCCGCTTTGCGCAAGCGCCCGAGCCACCGCCAGTCCCACCGCCCCCGCACCGATGACGATCGCGTCGACCTGGTCCATCACAGGGCTTTGTCCAGTTGGATGCTGCAGCCTTGGTCGGCGCGGACGGCAGCTCTACTCGCGGTGGTACGGACCGGAAAACCCATGGGCTGATTGTGGCCCAGCGGGCACCGATGTGTGCGGGGTCTCAACCGCCGAGCAACTTTCCCACGCCCATCACGAGAAGCGGATGATGCTGGAATTGCAAACGCGTTTTGGAGATGATCGATGAACGAAGAGACATTCAACATCAGTATCCGGAAATTCCTGAAAATGGTCGGGGTCAGTTCGCAACGCGACATCGAGCAGGCGGTGGCGAAGGCCGTTGCCGACGGCGCCATTGCCGGGACCGAGAGCTTTCCGGCAAAAATGACGCTGGAAATTCCCGGCCTGAAATTGAACGTGCATTTCGACGGCGAGATCCGGCTGGAATGATCCGGTTCGCCGCAAGAAAAATCGAAGCTTGAATTGGTGGGCGGTACTGGGATCGAACCAGTGGCCCCTCCCGTGTGAGGGGAGTGCTCTACCGCTGAGCTAACCGCCCGTTTTCCCATTGCGGGAAAGCGTCGGATTATGCCACACGCGTTTGCAGTGCCAGCCGCCACAGCGTCTTGCCGCCGCTGGCCTTATCGAGCTGATCGAGCACTTCCTCGTGGGCTGCGGCCTCCTGGTCGCTCGCCAGCAGCACAGGCAACGTGAAGGCCGTCAGATCCACCCGCGTGACGATGCCGCCGACCGTGTCGCTCGCCGCGAGATCGATCAGCAGCGCATCCTGGCCGCGCGTGAGGTTGATGTACACGTCCGCCAGCAACTCGGCATCGAGCAAGGCGCCGTGCAGCGTGCGCCCGGAGTTATCCACGCCGAGCCGGTCGCACAACGCGTCCAGGCTGTTGCGCTTGCCCGGATACAGGCCTTTGGCCATCGCCAGCGTATCGGTCACCTCCCCCACGAAGCTGGTGAAAGGCGGTTTGCCCAGCAGCTCGAGTTCCCGGTTCAGGAAGGCAACGTCGAACGCCGCGTTGTGGATAATGATCTCGGCGCCCGCCACGTATTCCAGCAGCTCGTCGGCCACGCCCGCGAACTTGGGTTTGTCGCGCAGGAACTCGTTGCTGATGCCGTGCACTTTCAATGCATCTTCGTGGCTGTCGCGCTCAGGATTCAGGTAGAAATGCTTGTTGTTGCCGGTCAGCTTGCGTGCCAGCAGTTCAACGCAGCCGATTTCGATGATGCGGTCGCCGCCCTCGGCGGACAGGCCCGTGGTTTCGGTGTCGAGAACGATCTGGCGCATGGCCGGCATTATGCTTGAGCTTCATCCTGACAAGGGAGCAAAAAATGTTCGAACTCACCGGCAAAGTGGCTCTGATCACAGGCGGCAATGGCGGGATCGGGCTGGGCATGGCGCGCGGCTTGGCGCAGGCCGGTGCCACCGTGATCCTGGCCGCCCGCGACGCTGCCAAATCAGCCTTGGCGGTGCAAGGCTTGACGGCGGATGGATTCAAGGCGGCCGCCATCGAAACCGACGTGACCGACGAGGGCCAGGTCGCGCAGTTGTTCCAGGAGGTGATGCTGCGCCAGGGCCGGCTGGACATCCTCGTCAACAACGCGGGGACCAACATCCGCAAGCCTGCGCACGACCTGAGCCTGGACGAATGGCGCAATGTCATGGACACGAATCTGACCAGCACCTTCCTGTGCTGCCGCGCCGGACGTGCGCTGATGAAGGAAGCCGGTGGCGGCAAGATGATCAACATCGGTTCGATGCTGTCTATCTTCGGCGCACCTTACGCGCCCGCCTATGGTGCGAGCAAGGGCGGCGTCGTGCAGTTGACGCGGTCGCTTGCCACTGCCTGGGCAGCGGACAACATTCAGGTGAACGCAGTGCTGCCTGGATGGATCGACACCGACCTCACGCGCAAGGCGCGCGAGCAGGTGCAGGGGTTGCATGACAAGGTGCTCGCGCGCACGCCGGCGGGCCGGTGGGGCTCGCCGCCCGATCTGGCGGGCATTGCCGTCTTCCTCGCGAGCAGTGCGTCGGACTTCATCACGGGGACGGCCATTCCGGTGGATGGGGGGTACTCGATAGCTTAAGAGACTAGCGGGATCAGTGCTTCTCTTTCGCGTGGTTGATCGAGTACTTCGGGATTTCCACGGTCAGGTCCTTCTGCGCCACGATCGCCTGGCACGACAGGCGTGAGTTGGGTTCCAGACCCCAGGCGCGATCGAGCAGGTCCTCTTCGTTCTCGTCCATTTCGTTGAGCGAGTTGAAGCCCTCGCGCACGATGACGTGGCAGGTGGTGCAGGCGCAACTCATGTCGCACGCATGCTCGATCTGGATTTTGTGGTCCAGGAGCGCCTCGCAGATGGAGGTGCCGGCTGGCACCGACACTTCCGCGCCGTTCGGGCAGTACTCGGGATGGGGCAGGATCTTGACGGTGGGCATCTTGATTGAAAGAGTGGAACAGGCCCTAGATCGTCTCGACGTTCTTGCCGGACAGCGCCTTCTGGATGCTGTGGTTCATGCGCTCCGCCGCGAAGTTTTCCGTGCCCTTCGCCAGCGCCTGGGTTGCCGCTTCGATCGCACCGGCGTCATGGCTGAGGGCAGCAATCTGGCGCAACTGCACCATTAGCGAATCGATGTGTGTGCGCTCGTCGGAAGCCAGCAGGTCGCCATCGGCATCGAGCGCGCTTTGCGTCGCCAGAATCATCCGCTGCGCATCCACCTGTGCTTCGGCCAGCGCCCGCGCCTTCATATCCTGCTCCGCCGTGGTGAAACTCTCCTGCAGCATCCTGGCGATCTGTTCGTCCGAGAGCCCATAGGAAGGCTTGACGTCGATGCGCGCTTCGACACCGCTGGTCTGCTCTTTCGCGCTGACATTGAGCAGACCATCGGCGTCGACCGTGAAGGTCACGCGGATGCGCGCTGCGCCCGCGACCATCGGCGGAATGCCGCGCAGCTCGAAACGCGCCAGGCTGCGGCAGTCCTGCACCAGATCGCGCTCGCCCTGGACGACGTGCAAGGCCAGCGCGGTCTGGCCGTCCTGGTAAGTCGTGAAGTCCTGGGCCTTCGCGGTGGGAATGGTTTCGTTGCGGGGCACGATGCGCTCGACCAGGCCGCCCATGGTCTCGATGCCCAGCGACAGCGGGATCACGTCCAGCAGCAGCAGGTCGCCGGCCGAATTGTTGCCGGCCAGCTGGTTGGCCTGGATGGCGGCACCGATCGCCACCACTTCGTCCGGGTTCAGGTTGGTGAGCGGCTCCCGGCCGAAGAACTCGGCCACCGCCCGCTGGATCTGCGGCATGCGCGTCGAGCCGCCCACGAGCACCACACCCTTCACTTCGTCGCGCGACAGCCTGGCATCGCGCAAGGCCTTGCGGACGGCCGACATCGTGCGGGCGGTCAAATCGACCGTGATCGCTTCGAAATCGCCGCGGCGGATGGAAATTGCGGCCCTGGCGCCCGCCAGCTCGATCGGTGTCGTGACGATGTCCGACGCGGAGAGCTTTTCCTTGACAACGCGCGCCGCCATCTTGATCGAAGCCTTGGCGCTGGCGCCCGTCGCCTGCATGCCGGCTTTGGCCAGCATCCAGTCGGCCAGCGCGCGGTCATAGTCGTCGCCACCCAGCGCCGAATCGCCGCCGGTCGCGATCACCTCGAACACGCCCTTGGTCAATCGCAGGATCGAGATGTCGAAAGTGCCCCCGCCCAGGTCGTACACCGCATAGATGCCTTCGCTGGCGTTGTCCAGGCCGTAAGCGATGGCAGCAGCCGTGGGCTCGTTGATCAGTCTCAGCACGTTGATGCCGGCCAGTTGCGCCGCGTCCTTGGTGGCCTGGCGTTGGGCTTCGTCGAAATAGGCAGGCACCGTGATCACGGCGCCGTACAGGTCGGCGCTGAAAGTGTCCTCGGCGCGATACCGCAGCGTAACCAGGATCTCCGCGCTGATCTCCACCGGGGACTTCTCGCCAGCGCGAGTCTGCAACGCCACCATGCCGGGCTTGTCAACGAAACGATACGGCATCTTCTCGCGATTGACGATATCGGCCAGCCCCCGCCCCATGAAGCGCTTGACCGAGGCAATGGCGTTCTCCGGGTCGTCGGCCTGCGCGGCCTGCGCGTCGTAGCCGATCTGGCGGCCGCCGTTTTCCAGGTAGCGGACGACTGACGGCAGGATCACCCTGTCCTCGCCATCGGGGAGGCACTCGGCTACGCCGTTGCGCACCGCTGCGACCAGCGAATGCGTCGTACCCAGGTCGATGCCCACCGCAATACGCCGCTGGTGCGGATCGGGCGAGTGGCCGGGTTCTGAGATCTGCAGCAATGCCATATCTATGTGAACGCTATTGTCCCAGTTGCTCCATGCGAGCCTCGACATCGCGGCCAAAGCGCTCGACGAACATGAGGGCCCTGACCTGCTGCGCCGCGGCCGCTGCATCGCCCTCTTCGTCGAGCAGGCTGGCGATACGCTGCAGAACCTGCCTGCGAGTGCGGCCCAACTGCTCCTCCAACGCGTCCAGGTCCTTCTGGCCCCGCGCGTCGTCCAACGCCTCGCGCCACTCCATCTGCTCCACCAGGAACTGCGCCGGCATCGCAGTATTGTTCTCGGCTGAAATCGGGGCGCCGCGCAGCTCGCACAGATAAGCGGCGCGCTTGATGGGCTCTTTCAGGCGCTGATAGGCTTCGTTGATGCGCACCGACCATTGCATCGCGACGCGCTGGGCCGCCGCCCCTTGCGCGGCGAACCGGTCCGGATGCGCCTCACGCTGCAACTGCTTCCAGCGCACATCGATGGCGTCGCGCTCCTGCTCGAACCGCTCGGGCAGGCCGAACAGCTCGAAGTCACTGGAATGCAGGTTGAGGTTCATTCGATAAAAAACCGCCGGCACAAGAAGTGAGGGCGGCTTGGTCGGATTTCTGGTGGGAGGGCGTCAGACGCGGAAGCTTTCACCGCAGCCGCATCGGTCGCGTTCGTTGGGGTTGATGAACTTGAAGCCTTCGTTCAGGCCTTCGCGGACGAAATCGAGCTGCGTGCCGTCGATATAGGCCAGGCTCTTGGGATCGATCAGCACCTTCACGCCATGCTCTTCGAACACGACGTCTTCGGGCAATATCTCGTCCACGTACTCGAGCTTGTAAGCCAGGCCGGAACAGCCGGTGGTTTTAACGCCCAGCCGCACACCCACGCCCTTGCCGCGTTTGCTGAGGTAGCGGGAGACGTGGCGGGCTGCTGCTTCAGTCAGGGAGATCGCCATTTCAGTGGGTATGCTTTTTCTTGTAGTCGTCCACAGCCGCCTTGATGGCGTCCTCTGCCAGGATCGAGCAGTGGATCTTCACCGGCGGCAGCGCCAGCTCCTCTGCGATCTCGCTGTTCTTCAGCGCCGCCGCCTGGTCCAGCGTCTTGCCCTTGACCCATTCTGTCACGAGCGAGCTGGACGCGATGGCTGAACCGCAGCCGTAGGTCTTGAAGCGCGCGTCCTCGATCACACCGGTCGCGGCGTTGACCTTGATCTGCAGCTTCATCACGTCGCCACAGGCGGGGGCGCCCACCATGCCGGTGCCGACGGACTCGTCGCCTTTGTCGAACGAGCCGACGTTGCGGGGGTTTTCGTAGTGGTCAACGACTTTTTCGGAATAGGCCATTTGATTCTCCTGTTCTGTTCCTGGTTGTCATGCCGGAC
>DATNCB010000739.1:0-3043 GCA_035571715.1 Ramlibacter sp. | reverse complement strand
TTGATTTTCCTCAACGGCGCCTGCGCGCGGGCCTGCATCATGGAGCCATGCAAAGCATCATCACATTCATCCGACGTGACAGAAACCGGGCCGGCAATCTGGCCCGAGGGGCGATATTTTCCGGCGGTTGGCTCCTGATTGCGAGTGCCGTCGGCACCGTCCTGATGAACGCGTTTTCAGCGCCAATCGTGCTGGCCGGGCAGATTGCGCCAACGACCCTGGGCGAGATGTTTCCGGATGTGCCGCTGTTCTGGGTCCCGGAGGGGCCGCTAGGTTATGTCGCGGCGAGCGCCCTGTTGCTGGCCGGCATATGGCTTGCGATCCTGGTGAACCGCCTGAGCCGGTGCTGACCGCCACCGCGACCATCGGGAGGCTGGCTGAACGATTCTCTTGACATGTCCGGCGAGCACGCGTACCTTTGAAATAGATTCAGAATAGCGTTCTGCTGCATAGAACGGCGCGCGGCGGACCCCTTTGGAGCGGGCGCATGCCCGCCAACGAAGGACGACAAGAGATGAGACAAGCGCAAAGCGCCACCGGCGCACCTGCGACGGCAGCCCGTCGCCTGCTGGAAGAGGCGGGCCGGCTGGGCATCGAGTACATCTTCACGAATCTGGGCAGCGACCACCCGGCATTCATCGAGGCGTTCGCACAAATCGATGCGCGCGCCGGCAACATGCCGCAAATCATCGTCTGCCCCCATGAGATGACCGCCTTGAGCGCTGCCCATGGTTACGCGATGCGCACGCGCCGGCCGCAGATGGTGCTGGTGCACGTGGATGTGGGCACGCAGAACCTGGGCTGCAGCATCCACAACGCCGCCCGCGGCCGGGTGCCGGCGATCGTCGTGGCGGGTCTGTCGCCTGTTTCCACCAGCGGCGAGCGCACCGGTTCCCGAACCGAATACATCCACTACACGCAAGACAGCACCCGCCAGCACGAGATCGGCGGCCAGTACATGAAGTGGTCGTACGAGGTACGCGCTCCCGAGATGGTCGATCAAGTCCTGCTGCGCGGCATCCAGCTCGCCACCAGCGCGCCGCAAGGCCCCGTGTACCTCACTGGTGCGCGCGAAGTCTGGGACGAACCTGCGATCTCGGCCGAACAGCCCCTAAGTCATTGGACGCCCGCCCAGGAAGCGGGGCTGCCCGCAGCCGGTGCCTCCGAGTTGAACCAGGCACTGTGGTCGGCCAGTCGTCCTTTGGTGATCACCAGTTACCTTGGCCGTGAGCCGCAAGCAGTGGAACGATTGGCCGAGTTGTCGCGGCGCATCGGCATCGCGGTGTGCGAGGTGAACCCGCAGTACGTGAATTTTCCCGGCGACCACCCCAATCACGTGGGCTACCGCCGCAACACGCTCGTGGACGAGGCCGACTTGATCCTGATGCTGGATGTCGACGTGCCCTGGATCGTGTCCAAGGTCAAGCCGCGGGCCGATGCGCGGCTGTTTCATATCGACTGCGATGCGCTCAAGGCCGACTTGGGCTTCTGGCACTTTCCCGCCGAGCAGACCTGGCAGGGCGACAGTCTTGTCGCGCTGGATCAGCTGCTGGCCCTGAACCCTGAAAAAAGCAACGCAGGCGGCAAACGCAAGGAACGTGAAGCCTGGATCGCGGACGCGAAGGCGAGACTGGCATTGCCCGACATGCCGGCGCGCTCCGGCGACGCGATCGACATCCAGCAGCTGAGCGTTGCGGTCGCGCAGCTGGTCAACGAACGAACCATCGTGGTGTTCGAGGAGCCCACCGCCACTGACCGCGTCTTGCACACGTTGCGCATGCGCAGGCCTGGCAGTTACTACGCCAACGGTGGCAGCGGCCTGGGCTGGAGCATCAACGCCGCCATCGGCCTGAAGCTGGCGGACCCGCAGGCGGAGGTGATCACCTTGGTGGGGGACGGCAGCTTTGTCTTCGGCGTGCCGAGCAGCACGTACTGGGTGAGCGAGACTTACAAGGCGCCGCAGCTGACCATCATCTTCAACAATGGCGGCTGGAATGCGCCGAAAGTCTCGACCCTGCTGCTGCACCCGGAAGGCACGGCCAAGCGCCGCGATCGCTACTGGATCACGGTCGGCGCGCGCGCGCGCCTGGCCGACATCGCTGCCGCGGCCGGCGGCTGCGCCGCTTTCCGCGTGAGCCAGGCCGCGCACTTGAAAGCCACGCTGCAGGAAGCCATGGCCATCGTGCGCGGCGGCCGCAGCGCCGTCGTGGACGTAGTGACACTGCCGATTTCCGCGCAGGTGCTGGGCGACGTGGCCGACTGATCCAAAGGCAATCGATGGAGACGCAAATGGAACCGACTATGCTGATGAACGATGACCGCTGGAAAGGCTGCTGTTTCACCGGTCAGTGGCAGCCAGCCGCGCGCACCGCCGCTGTGGTCGAAAAGGCGACCGGCGAGGTCATGTCGCAAATCGGCGTCGCCACGGTGGAGGACTTGTCCGCGGCTGCCCGCGCGGCCAGTGCCGCCCAACCGGCTTGGGCCGCGATGCCGCCCGATGAACGCGCCGCCATCTTCCGCCGCGCCGCGCAATTGGTGGACAAGAACCGCGACGAGCTGGCCGCCTGGATCGTGCGCGAAAGCGGCGGGCTGCGGAGCAAGGCCGATTCGGAACTGAACTCCACGCTGGGCATCCTTCATGGCGCGGCCGCCATGATGGGCGAACCGCAAGGTCTGGTGCTGCCGAGCCGGGTCGATCAAATGAGCTTCGCGCGCCGCGTGCCGCACGGCGTGGTGGGCGTGATCGCTCCGTTCAACTTCCCGCTCACGCTGGCCATTCGCGCCGTGGCGCCGGCCCTGGTGACGGGCAATGCAGTCGTGCTCAAGCCCGATGTGCAGACCGCGGTATGCGGCGGCGTGCTGATCGCGCGCATTTTCGAAGAGGCCGGACTGCCCGCGGGCGTGCTGCACGTGCTGCCCGGCGGCGCCGACGTGGGCGAAGCCATCTGCAAGGATCCGCACATCGCGATGGTGGCATTCACTGGTTCCACTGCGGCCGGCCGCAAGGTGGGCGCCCTGTGCGGCGCGCATCTGAAGAAAGTGT
>DATNCB010000738.1:0-2078 GCA_035571715.1 Ramlibacter sp. | reverse complement strand
CTGTTCGAGGAAGTGGCCGAACACCTGGTGCAGGAGATGAGCGAGCGCCTGTCCGGCATCTACCAGGACATTGACGATCCGGCCGCGCGCATGGCCATCGGCATCCGGCATTACGTGCGGCGCGCCCACGAGGAGCCGGATTGGGGGCGGTTCGTTATCCGCTTCGCTTACACCAGCGGTCCGCTGCAGCGCCTTTGGGCCGGCGGGCCGGGTGAGAACCTCAGGCTCGGCGTGCAGCGCGGGCGGTATACCGTTCGGCGCAGCCAAATGCGCACGGTGCTTGGCATGATCGTCGGGGGCGTCCTCAGCGCGATGGCCGCGGTGGGCGAGGGCAACGAGACATGGCGCGCCGCGGGTTGCGACACCGCCGAACTGCTGCTGGTCGCCCTCGGCATCGACCGCAAGGAAGCCCGCGGACTCGCGTCCGCGCCGTTGCCTCCTCTTCCGAAACTTGTCTGACTCATTGAACCAGAACCATGGCACGCATTGCTCTCCTCGGCGCTACGGGATCCCTAGGCACTCACGTTGCACGGCTTGCCGCCGAAGGCGAGCACGACCTGTCCGTCTTCGTTCGCAATCCAGACCGGCTGACGCCTGAAGTCGCGGCGCGAGCCAAGCTCTCGACCGGCGACCTGCTCCAGGCCGGCACCGCGCAACTCGGCGACTTCATCGCCGGTCAAGACGTGCTGGTCAGCTGTGCCGGGCTCGTCACCGACGGGCAACGCTTCGTCCAGCTGGTCGACCACGTCGTCACCGCGTGCGAGGCATTGCCGATGGAACGCAGGCCGGCTGTGTGCTGGTTCCTGGCCGGGGCGGGACTGCTCGACCTCGACCCCTCGGGCCGGCGGGGCCTGGATCTTCCCAAGGTCCGCACCACGTACTGGCCGCATCGCGCGAATTTCGAGCGCCTGCAGCGTTCCGGGATCGCCTGGCGGCTTCTTTGCCCCGGCCCCATGGTGCATGGCTCCGCGATCGGGTTGCAGCGCCTCCGGGTGTCGATCGACCGGCTGCCCGTGCCGATGCCCCCGTGGACCAGTCACCTACCCGCTGCGCTCGCGCTGCCATTTTTCGCGGCACGCATTCCGGAGATGATCGTTCCCTACGCGGACGCGGCCGCCTTCATGTTGGCTAATATCGCCCCCGGCGGCCCGATGGCGCGCAAACGCATCGGGCTCGCACTGCCGCCGGGCATGAAGGGAACGAAGGAGCATTGGGCCGCCCGCCCGCGAGCCGAAGCATGAGGCCGGCACGCGAGCACGCGAGCTCGCGGGCCCACTTGCCGGAGGGAGTGTCAGAACGGATAAGGCGGCGGCGCGTCGCGAACGGTGATCCACTGCCACTGCGTGAACTCGTCCCAATTTGCCGGACCGCCGATGCGGCTGCCGTTGCCGGAGGCGCCGCGGCCACCGAAGGGAACGTTCAGTCCGCCGATGACGGTCTGCTCATTGATGTGCAGCAACCCCACGCGCAGGCGTTTTCCGAGGGCGAGCGCGCGGCCAGTCGACCGGGACATCACGGCAGCCGCCAAACCATAGTCCGTGCCGTTGGCCAGCTCCACGGCTTCGTCGTCCGACGTAAATGAAGTGATCGAAGCGACAGGCCCGAACACCTCTTCCTCGAACACACGCATGCCGGGCCTGACCCCGCTGAGAACTGTGGGCCGGTAGAACAGTCGCTCGTATGTGCCTCCCGCATGCAGCGTGGCGCCGGCGGCGACGCTGTCCTTGACGACGGCGTCGATGTTCTTGACCTGGCGCTCGTTGATGACCGGGCCCAGCGCCACCTTGGCCTTGAACGGATCGCCTACCGGCAGGCGCAATGCCTTTTCGGTGAGGCGCTGCGTCAATTCAGCGGCGATCTTCTCGCTGGCCAGGATGCGGCCGGTGGCCATGCAGATCTGTCCTTGGTGCAGCCAGGCACCGAACGCGGCGCCCGAGGCGGCCGCGTCCAGGTCCGCGTCGTCCAGCACGATCAGCGAATTCTTGCCGCCCAGCTCCAGCGACACTTTCTTCAGATGCGCGCCGCACAGGGCGCCCACCTTGCGGCCGGCCGCAGTGGAACCAGTGAATGCCACCATC
>DATNCB010000737.1:0-1634 GCA_035571715.1 Ramlibacter sp. | reverse complement strand
TCAGGCACCGGCGAGTTCGCGCAGCAGCCGCTTCGTCGTCGCGGCGGCCACCTGGCGGCGGTAGTTCGAGGGCGTCGCGGTGCTTCGCATCGGGCTGACCTGCTGCTGGACCAGCTTGCCGACGCGCGCGAGCAGCGCGTCGTCGACCGGATGGCCCACCAGTTCGTCCGTGCCGGCCAGCAGCAACGGATGCGAGTTCGTGCCGGAGATGCCGATCTGCAATGAAACGATGACGCCTTGCCGCAGCGCGAGCGCCACTGCCACGGCGGCCAGCGGGAAATCGAGCGAGCCGCGCACGCGCGCCTTTTCGTAGCCGCAAACCACGCCCGGCGCTGCGGCGGGAACGCGCACCCGCGCGATCAGTTCGTCGCTTTCCAGCGTCATGTGGGCGGCGCCGTCGTCGCGATACAACTGCGCCAGCTGCAGCCAGCGCGTCATGCGAGCCGATTGCAGTTCGACCTGCGCGCCCAGCGCGAGCAGCACCGGCGCCAGGTCGCCGCTGAACGCGGCATGGCAGCGCTCGCCTTGCGGGGCCACATGGCAGGTCGTGCCGCCACGCTTGAGGCAGTAATCATTGCTGGCGCGCCACCATTCGCTCTGGTTGTAGAACACGCAGCGCGTGTCCTGGCACAGGTTGCCGCCCAGCGTGGCGGCGCTGCGGTGTCCCGGGCCGGCGGCGGCGCGCGCCGCAGCGGCCAGCGCCGGCAGGCGCGCGGCGACCGTGGCGTTGGTCGTGAGCGCCGCCAGCGTCACGCCGGCGCCGAGCATGACGCTGCCGTCCAGGGCGGCCTCGACGCCGCTGAAACCCGTCAGCGCAGACAGGTCGATGAGCACCGGTGGGCGTTCCAGGCCGCGCCGCAGATTCGGCACGAGGTCGGTGCCGCCGGCGACCAGCCGTGCACCCGGTTCGCTGGCCAGCAGCGCGGCCGCTTCGGCCAGGCTCGTTGGCCGGCGCAAGGTGAATTCGGAAAGTGCGTGCATCAGACTAGCTCCTGCTTGGCGCTCTTGGCTTTTTGCAGACGCAGTTCGCGGCGGCGTACCTGCAAGGCATCGTAAATACGGTCAGGCGTGACGGGCAATTCAGTCAGCCGCAGCCCGAGCGCGTCGGCAATGGCGCTGGTCAGCGCCGGCGGGAAGCCGTGCAGGCCGCCTTCGCTGGCCTCCTTGGCGCCGAACGGCCCCAGCGGGTCCATGCTCTCGATCAGGAACACCTCGATCGGCGGCGACTCGACGATCGTCGGGATCCGGTAGTCGATCATGTTCGCGCGCAGCGGCAAGCCCTCGTTGTACTGCGTCTCTTCGCACATGGCCTGGCCCATGCCCATCCAGATCGCGCCCTGCACCTGGCCTTCGACGGCCAGCGGATTGATGGCGCGACCGCAGTCGTGCGCGATCCAGACCTTCTCGACCTTGACGTGGCCGGTCTCCTCGTCGACCTCGACCTCGACGACCTGCGCGCCGTAGCTGAAGCCGGCCGATGAGCCGACGGCGGCGCCGCGGAACTTGCCGCCCTGCGTTTCCGGCGGTGTCGACCAGGTGCCCTTCACGGTGATCGTGCCCGAGTCGACCAGCGCTTCCTGGACGATCTGCGCCCAGTCGATCACCTGATCGCTGCCGGCGACGCGGCAGCTTTC
>DATNCB010000736.1:0-1413 GCA_035571715.1 Ramlibacter sp. | reverse complement strand
CTGGCGGGCGTATTCCATGGCCTCGTCGTGATCGTGGATGGAGCAGGGGCCGACCACCACCATGAGGCGGTCGTCCTGGCCGTGCAACACGCGGGAGATTTCGCGGCGGCTGCGCTCGACCAGCTCGGTGCCGACGTCATGGGCGGGCAGCCACTCCTGCAGCAGCGCCGGCGTGATCAGGGGACGAACCGCCCGGATGCGGGTGTCGTCGATGCGGGTGGTGTCGTGGGTGGATAGCGGTACGGCAGCTGGAGTATGTGTCATGGGCGAATTCTCGCCGATGGCGCTGGCCCCCCGACAAGGGTGCCCGGCCAGGCGACACACCGCGCCACCAGAGCGGTACGATGCGAGTTCCCGCGAGCCCGATTCATATGGACAACTCGGCTGAATCAGCGCCAGACAGGTCCCTGGACATGATGAAGCGCAGCATTGTCCAGACGGCGCTCAAGCTCGCTGAGGACGCGGGCAGCTGGGACGCCGTCCATGTCCACGCTATTGCCCGCGAGGCGGGAATCAGCCTCGAGGAACTGCGCCGGTACTTCGGCGACAAGGATGCCATTGCCGAGGGCTATTTCGACATCGCCGACGCGGCGCTGCTGGCAGTGAGCAAGGAGCCCGGCTGGGGCGAGCTGGACATTCGTGAGCGCCTGTACCGGGCGGTGATGACCTGGCTCGACGCGCTCGCGCCGCATCGCCAGCTGGCGGTCGGCATGCTCGGCTACAAGTTTCATCCGGAGCATCTGCATTTGCAGGCGCGCGGCATCGCGCGTATCAGCCGGACGGTGCAGTGGATCAGGGAAGTGGCGATGCTGCCCTCGGTGGGCTGGCGCCGCGAAGTGGAGGAGGCGGCGCTGACCACCATCTACCTGACCACGTTTTCATGCTGGCTCGCGGACAAGACAGTCGGAGCCGAACGCACGCGGCGCCTTCTGAGGCGCCTGCTCGTCGGGGCAGAACAAGGAGCGCTGTGGCTTGCTCAGCGCGGCCGTATCGGCCCACCGGCGTAGGAGCCCGCGCGGCGCAGGCTCCTAGTGCCCTTTCATCCAGCCGGCCATCGCGTCGAGCAATTCCTCGCGCACCTGCTCATCGTTGCGGCCCGAGCGCGCCAGCACGTGGAACGAGTGATCGCCGCCGTCGACGATGTGCAGAGTGGCGCGTTTTCCGAGCTTTACGGTGACCTCACGGATGAGGTCGAGCTCAGCCAGCGTATCGCGCGTACCCTGCAGGAAGAGCATCGGCACCTGGACCTGGGCCAGGTGGCTCGCGCGCTCGGTAGAGGGCTTCCCGGCTGCATGGAGCGGGAACCCGACAAAGACGAGTCCCCGTACAGTGGGAAGCGGCTCGGCAGCCTGGGCTTGCGAAGTCATGCGCCCGCCGTACGATTTGCCGCCGGCAAAGAGCGGCACGTTCGGC
>DATNCB010000735.1:0-3431 GCA_035571715.1 Ramlibacter sp. | reverse complement strand
GTCTCGATGAGCTAGGGTAAGTCCTGGACGGGTTGGCTTGAATTAGTTATTATATATAACGATAATGGCCATGACGCCAGCGGTGGCACGGGCTGAGTTTGTCATTGCGGGCTAGACCCGCAATCCATGGATCCCGGGTCTGGCCCGGGATGACAGGCCGGAATAGCAAGGCCGGCAGCGAACTTGAAACAAGGAGAAATAGCGTGACCGAAGCAGTGAGTTTTTCCACGGCGGGCGAAATCGCGATAGTGATCATCGACAGCCCGCCCGTCAATGCCGTCAATCAGGGCGTGCGTGCAGGACTGAAACGGGTATTCACCGAATTGCGCGACAAGCCCGGCGTCAAGGCGGTCGTGCTCGGCTGTGCCGGCAAGACCTTCGTTGCCGGCGCCGACATCAAGGAATTCGATACCGGCATCGCGGCGCCCGGCTACCACGAGGTACTGCGCCTGATCGAAGACAGCCCGGTGCCCGTCGTTGCCGCTGTGCATGGCACCGCGCTCGGGGCCGGCACGGAAATCGCGCTCGCCTGCCACTACCGCGTCGCGCATCAGGGCGCGCGTTTCGGATTGCCGGAACTCTCGCTGGGCATCATCCCCGGCGCGGGCGGCACCCAGCGGCTGCCCCGGGCCGTGCCGCTCGAAGTGGCGCTCGACATGACGCTGACCGGCAAGCCATTACCGGCCGCCAAGGCAGCCGAAGCGGGACTGGTGGATCTGGTGGTCGGTGACGAGGTGGTCGCGGCGGCCGTGGCCTACGCGCGCAAGCTGGTCGCCGGCGGCGCCGGTCCGCGCCGCACGCGCGAGCAGCTGGTCAAAGGCTCGGAGGGCGCGGCCGAATTGTTCGCTGCCAAGCGCGCCCAGGTCGCCAAGACCATGCGGAACCGGCAATCGCCGCTCGCATTGATCGAGGCGTTGCAGGCCGCGGTGGAGCAGCCGTTCGATCAAGGTTTGCAGGTCGAAGGCAAGCTGTCATCGCAGCTTGAACAGGCCACCGAGTCCAAGGCGCTGCGCCACCTGTTCTACGCCGAGCGCGAAGTGCGCAAGATCCCGGGGCTGGCGGCCACTATCGCGCCGCGGCCGGTCGCGCGCGTGGGCATCGTCGGCGCCGGCACGATGGGCGGCGGCATCGCGATGTGCTGCGTCAACGTCGGCATTCCCGTGACGCTGGTGGACGCCACGCAGCCCAATCTCGACCGCGGCATGGCGACGATCCGCAAGAACTACGAGCGCTCGGTTTCGCGCGGCAGCCTCAAACCCGAACAGCTCGAAGAACGCATCAAGCTGATCACGCCGAGCCTGGATTACGCCGCGCTGGGCAATGCCGATCTGATCATCGAGGCCGTCTTCGAGAACCTGGCGCTGAAGAAAGAAATCTTCGCCAGGCTGGACACGGTGGCCAAGCCCGGCGCGATCCTCGGCACCAACACCTCGACCCTCGATATCGACGAGATCGCGGCAGTGACCCGGCGCGCCCAGGACGTCATCGGACTGCATTTCTTCAGTCCCGCCAATGTGATGCAGCTGCTGGAAATCGTCCAGGCCTCGAAGACCGCGCCCGACGTCGTCGTCACGGCGCTGGAGTTGGCCAAACGGATCAAGAAGACCGGCGTCGTGGCGAAGGTCTGCTACGGCTTCATCGGCAACCGCATGATGGATCCGTACGGCCGCGAAGCCGAGCGCTGCGTGCTGGAGGGCGCCACACCGGCTGAAGTCGACGGCGCGCTGGAGCAATGGGGCATGGCGATGGGAATCCTGGCCGTGTACGACATGGCGGGCGTCGACGTCGGCTATCTCACCCGGCTCGAACGCAAGCACCTGCTGCCGCAGGACCCGAGCTTCTATCGGCCCACCGCGATCCTCTATGAACACGGCTGGCTCGGGCAGAAGTCGGGGCGCGGCTATTACCGCTACGACGGCGCCGAGCGCAAGCGCACGCCCGACCCGGAGGTGATCTCGCTTCTGCAAGACGAGGCCAAGCGCCTGAACATCGCGCAGCGCAAGCCCAGCGCCCAGGAAATCCAGGAGCGCTGCCTGTACGCGATGATCAACGAAGGCGCCTTGCTGCTGGAAGAAGGCGTTGCGCTGCGCGCCAGCGACATCGATGTGGTGTACACCGCGGGCTATGGCTTCCCGCGTTATCGCGGCGGCCCGATGTTCTACGCCGACACCGTGGGACTCAAAGCGATTTACGACAAGATCATGGAGTTCCAGCAAACGCTCGATCCGCAGTACTGGCAGCCGGCTCCGCTGCTGAAAAAACTTGCGCTTGCCGGTTCCAGTTTCGCGCAGTGGCAAGCGCAGCAATCACGTTGACTCGAGGAAACAATCATGGCTAACGCATTCATCCCTTACGGCATTTACTGGTCCACCCCCTTCGCCAAGTGGCAAGGCCCGATCGCCCATCTGAACAGCCTGAAGCTGGTTGCAAATACCGGCAAGCAGGCGCTGGAAGCCAAGCGCTTTCCGATGGAGCGAATCGACCTGGGCATCCTCGGCCACACCAATCCGCATCTGGGGAGCTTCTTCGGCCTGCCCTATGTCACCGGCATGATGGGCATTGACAATGTCGCCGGCCCGACCGTGCAGCAGGCTTGCGCCACGAGCGCCCGCGTCCTGCAGATGGCGGCCGCCGAGGTAGCCGACGGCTCATCGCAGTGCGCGCTGCTGCTCACCACCGACCGCTGCTCGAACGGCCCGATCGTGTACTACCCTGATCCGACCGCGCCGGGCGGCACCGGCCACACCGAGCGCTGGGTACTGGACAACTTTTCGCATGACCCGTACGCGAAGAACGCGATGATCGACACCGCCGAAAACGTGGCGGCAAAGTTCGGCGCCAGCACCGGGCAGCAGCACGAGGTGAAACTGACGCGCTACGCCCAGTATCAGCAGGCCCTGGCCAACGATCGCGCCTTCCAGCGCCGCTACATGGTCGACGTGCCGATCACCGACGCGGGTTTCCGCAAGCAGACCGGAACGCTCTCAGCCGACGACGGCATCTTCCCCACCAGCTCCGAAGGCCTGGCCCGGCTCAAGCCGGTGAAACCGAACGGCACGGTGACTTTCGGCTCTCAGACGCATCCGGCCGACGGCAACTCCGGAGCCATCGTCACCACCCGCGAAATCGCGCGCGAAGTGTCGCTCGATCCGAAGATCGTCGTGGAATTGCTGGGTTTCGGCCAGGCCCGGGTCGAGAAGGGCCACATGCCGATGGCGGTCGCGCCAGCCGCGATGGTGGCATTGAAGAATGCCGGGCTCGCCATGAAGGACATCGACGCGGTCAAGACGCACAACCCGTTTGCCGTGAACGATATCGCCTTTGCGCAGCAGACCGGCTTCCCGCTGGAAAAGATGAACAACTACGGCTGCTCGCTGGTCTGGGGCCACCCGCAAGGCCCGACCGGCTTGCGCAGCGTGATCGAACTGATC
>DATNCB010000734.1:0-1749 GCA_035571715.1 Ramlibacter sp. | reverse complement strand
TGATGGCCTGCGCCGCCTGCAGCCAGTGATCCGGGGCTGCGTCGGCCAGAGCCGCGGGCAGGCCGGCCTCGACGCGCTCGACCGGCAGCGGCTCCATGATCACGCCGGTGGAAAACGGAAGCACCTGTTCGGGCGCAATTTGCAGGCGGCGGGCCAGCGCGATGCAAGTCGTGCGGGCGCGCACCAGCCCATCCTCTCCGGTGCCGGCGTTGGCGTTGCCGGTGTTGATGACCAGGGCGCGGATGTCGCCGCGCGCCAGGTGATCACGGCACACCTGCACCGGCGCCGCGCAAAAGCGGTTTTGCGTGAACACGCCGGCGACCGCTGCGCCGGGGTCGATCAACACCACCGCCAGGTCCTTGCGGTCGGCCTTGCGGATGCCCGCCTCGGCGACACCGATGCGAATACCGGGAACCGGATGCAGATCGGCAGCCCGGGGCGCGGGCAAATTGACGGCCATTGTGTTGCTCTGGTTGGAATGGTTGAAAAAGCGCGTATCAGCCCTGGCGCCATGGCAGGCCACGGAAGCGCCAGCCGCCGCGGTGTCCGCGCTGGGCATTCTCGTCAGGGTCCCCCTCGAAACCTTCGAGGATGTTGTAGGCCTCGATGCCAAGCTCGCTGGCCCGCCTGGCGGCCGCAATCGAGCGCACGCCACTGCGGCAGAACAGCACGGCCTTCTTGCCCGGAGGCACTGCTGCCTTGATGCCTTCGTCGAAGCCCGTGTTCAGCGCCATGCCGGGCCACTGCTTCCAGGGCAGCGGCACGGCACCGGGCACAAAACCAACCCATTCGCGTTCGGCGTCGCTGCGCACGTCCACCAGCACGGCCGCGCCCTTTTGCCACCAGTCGAACGCCAGCTGGGGCGGAACGTCGCCGGCATAGCCTTCGGCAGGCCGCGGCTGCAGTGGATCATCCGGTTGCGGCGGGCCGCCGGGCGCTCCCGCGTCATGGCGCAGTCCAGAGGTCCGGTTGGCGGGCACAGCTTCATGGATGCGCTTCGGTTCGGGCAGGTGCAACTCGTCCATGGTGGCCTTGAATTCTGCCAGCGTCTTGCCGGCCACGCGCGAGTTGCCGGTTTTCTCGGCGCCGATCGTGGAGTGGCTGCGCCCGTGATAGTCGTGGCCGGGCCAGACGGTCGTGGCTTCCGGCAGAGCGAACAACACTTCGGTCAAGCTGCGGTACATGGCTGCCGCGCTGCCGGACTGGAAATCAGTGCGGCCGCAGCCGTCGATCAGCAGCGAGTCGCCGGTGAACACATGGTCCCGCCACAGATAACTCATGCTGCCCGCGGTGTGGCCCGGCGTGTGCAGGGCCTTGATCGATTCGCCGCCGAAGCGCAGCACGTCCCCATGTTTGAGCTGCACCGCCGCCGTGCCGATGCCGCAGCCTTCCGGCGCGGCCGTCCGGGCGCCGGCATGCTCCGCAAGCAGGCCGGCACTGGTGATGTGGTCGGCGTGCGTATGCGTTTCGAGCGCCCACACAAGCTTGAGGCCCTGCTCGCGCAGCACGGCGAGGTCTCTGGCCAGCTGTTCGTCGACGGGGTCGATGATCACGGCCTCGCGCGTCGCCTCGTCGAACACCAGGTAGGTAAAGCTGCTCGACTTGGGGTCGAACAGCTGGATCGGTTGGTTCATGGCGTTCTCTCTCTCGCCATGAGTGTAAGACGCCCCTGGCGCCCGCCTACACCACTTTCACGCTCAGGTTGGGCAAGCCATCGATATGCATTTCGATCACATCGCCGCGCACCAC
>DATNCB010000733.1:0-5089 GCA_035571715.1 Ramlibacter sp. | reverse complement strand
AGTTCCTTCAGGGCCTATTTACACTACTTTTGCAAGATGCGTTGCGAGTCAAAAAGGTCATGCGCAAGGCGCGAAACGCAGCCGGACTTGACGTCCGGCCAGGCTTCGCAACGCGGCGCATGGCCTTTTTGGCCGCAACCCGCAGGGAACGGGGCTAAAACAGCGCCACTCGTTGTTACGCTCCTAGCCCAGGCGGCCAGCCTGGGCGTCGTCGCGCGCCTAGATTGGCGCTGTTTTAGCCACGTTCGCACTTGCAAGAATAGTGTGAACAGGCCCTAACCCTTTACTGCATCAAACGAGTCAGCAGCCGCGCATTGACCTGGCCCTGGTCCTCGTAGTTGGTGTTGAACACCACGTGCACGGCACCGGCGAGATCCGCTACGCGACGGATCCGAGGCACCAGCGCGGCCAGCTCGTCCTGCGAATACCAGTAATTGAAGCGGCTGGAGGAGGCGGAGGCTTTGATGTTCCAGGTCTCCTTGTTGCGGCCGTGCAGCCGCAGCAGCGCGAGCGCCGGATTGGTCACATCCCACACGCACGGGACACAGTTGGCAAAGCCCTGCGGCCCGTCGACGATCGTGTGCACCACGCCCAGCTCGCGCTCGAATGCCACCGTCTTGGCGAGGTTGTCACCGTCGAACCAGCTCTTGTTGCGAAACTCCACCGACAACAGATAGCCTTCCATGCGCTGCACGCACTCGCGCACGTGCGCCATGCCCTCGCGATTTCGCAGCATCCACGGCGCGAACTGGAAATGCACCGCGCCCAGCTTGCCGGCCTGACGCAGCGGCTCCAGCGCTTCGCTGAAGCGGCGCCACAGCTCCGCCAGGATTTCCTGGGGCAAGTCCTTGTAATACAGCGTCTTGGGCGCATCGGGCCCGAGCGTCTGCTGGATGTCCTTGTGCAACACGACCGGCGAAGTCTGGTGACCGGTGAAGAGGCGAAACGCCTTGACGTTGAAGACGAAGCCCTCGGGCGTGCGGTCGGCCCAGAGCTGCGCGTTCGCCGGTGCCGGCATCCCGTAGTAGCTGGAATCGACTTCGACGATCGGGAACTGCGTCGCGTAATAGCGCAGCCGTGCCTCCGCGCTGCGCGCTTGCGCGGGATAGAAACGCCCGGACTCGATCAGCGTTTTGTCGGTCCAGGAGGCGCTACCGATGAGGATGTTGCCCACCGGACGAATATAAATAAAGTCGTATCCATCGTCACTGCTCGGCGTCGCCGCCGCGTGCGGCGAGCAGTTCTTTCAGCAGCGCGATGATCCGGCCGGGTTCTGCCGGTTTTGTCAGGTGCCCGTTGAATCCGGCGGCGGTGGCACGGTCGCGGTCCTTGTCCTGGCCCCAACCGGTCAGCGCGATCACGATGGGTTGCTTTGAAATCCCCGAGCCGCGGATGCGTTGGCAGACTTCGTAGCCGTCGATATCGGGCAGACCGATGTCCAGCAGCACCGCATCGGGCTGGTCCCGCTCCACGGCCTGCACGGCCGCCTCGCCGCTGCATTCCACGGTGCTGCTGAAGCCGCTTATCGCCAGCATTTCGCCCAATGTTTCAGCGGCATCGCGGTTGTCGTCGACCACCAGCACTCGAGCGCCGGCACCGTCTACGGCGCGAGCGGTCGTGTCCGGCCGATCGCCGGCCGCCGCGGCGCCGACCGCGGGCAGCTCGATGCGGAACGTGCTGCCGCGCGCCCGCCCCGCACTGGCGGCTCGGACCGTACCGCCATGCAGCTCCACCAGCCTGCGGGTCAGCGCCAGCCCGATGCCCAGGCCGGTGTTGCCGAACCCGCTGGGCTGCTCCTGAACGAACAGCTCGAAGATTCGTTCCAGGTTGGCGGGCGAGATGCCGCTTCCGTTGTCGCTCACCTCGATCACGGCCATCGGCCCTTGCTGCCCCACCCGCAGCGCGATGTGGCCACCTTGCGGTGTGAACTTCGCTGCATTGTTCAGCAGGTTCAGGATGCACTGGACCAGCCGGGTGGCGTCGCCGCGCACCCGCGCGGACGGCTGAGCTATCTGTTGCTCCAGCGTCAGCCCGGCCGCAGCCAACATGGCCCTCACCGACTCGACTGCGCTACCGGCTACTGCGCCAAGGTCCACTATCTCCTGGCGCAGCTGGATGTTGCCCAGGGTGATGCGCGACACATCCAGGAGGTCGTCCACCAGGCGCGATAAGTGCGACACCTGGCGCTCGATGATGTCCCGGGCGCGCTGCACCGTCGGGTCGGTCGGATTGCGCAGCCGGATCAATTCCACCGCCGTGCGGATGGGCGAGAGCGGATTGCGCAGTTCGTGCGCGAGAGTGGCCAGGAATTCGTCCTTTTGCCGGTCGGCCCGGCGCAGTGCAGCCTCTGCCTGCACGCGTTTGGTAATGTCCACTTGCACCACGACGCCCGCGATCACGCTGCCCGCGGCGTCGAGCACCGGCGCGGCCGACATCAGCACCGTGCGTCGCCGTACGGCGCCGTCGACTGGCGCGATGTCGATGATGCCCGTCACGGTGCGGCGCTGGGCCATTGCCCGCTGCAACGGCCATTCGTCCGGCAAGAGCGGCACCGCCTCGTGCGTGCCTGGCCTGTGCTGCCACCCGCGCAGGGACTGGCCGGCCAGGCCGCGGTTGGCTGCGCTGGCGATGCCCAAAAGCTCCGCGCCGGCGTGGTTGATCTGCATCAGCTGGCAGTTGGGGTCTGCCACGGCGATGCCGACCGGCGCGGCCTCCAGCGTCGCCTCCAGCATTCGATGTTCCGCGTCGAATCGCCGCGCCGACTCGACCGCCCGAGCTTCGCTCACTTCCAGCTCGCGCAATGCCGCCACCCGGTCTTCGACTTCGACCCCGCTGGCTATCACGTTCGTAATGCGGCCCGCGTCGTCCCGCAACGGCGCCAGCTGCACATCCACCGTCAGCAATTCGCCGCCGGCGAACTGGGCTCGAGCGTCAAAGCGCACCGTGTCACCTTGGGTCGCGCGCTGGACGGCCCGCTGCAGTTGCAGCGCCACGGCATCGTCGTAGGTCCACCAGTGACATCGCCACAACGGTGTGCCGATCACGTCGCTCAGCGTGATGCCAGCGCGCTGCAAAGGGCTGCCGTTGCATTCCAGCAGCCGGCCGTCCAGATCCAGCACCGCAACGAACACGAACAATTGATCGAGCACGTGCTTGAGCCTGGCCTCGCTCTGCTCGACCAAGGCCTCCTTCTGCTGCGCCATGACACGCAGCAGATGCTCCTCCTGCCGCTGACGCTCGGCCTCGACGCCGTTGCGCAGGGCCTGCGTCAACGCATCAATTTCGGCGATACCGCTGGGTGGGCCCGCCGGTGGTGGGTGACCGCTCTGGGTCCTTTCAGCCAGCTCGCGCAGCGGATGGGCCATGCGGCGCCCCAGCATGCTGGCGAGCAACACGCTCGTCAGCAGCGCTACGAGCAGCAGCGCCATCCAGGCCGCTGAAGTGCCCATCGCGGTCGAGAAGGGCTGCTCCACCGAGGTCCGTATCTCGAAGCCATTGACGGCGGATACCGCATAGGCACCCCGCAACCGCACCCCATCGAACCCGATGACCTCGTAGTGCCCGGCCGACGCGCCCGGCGCGACCGGGATTCGAAGGGCGCGCTCGCCAACCCGGGAAATAGCGGCCGCGTTGGTGGCCACCACGATGCCGCGGCGGTCGACCAGGGCGACCCGCTGGCCCGGCGCGTTGACGGCCGAACGGATCACCTTCTCCAGCATGGCCGGCGGGAACGCGAACGTCAGCGCGTAGCGAACCTGGCCCCGCCGAATCACCGGAACCGAAAGCGACAGTGTCGGCTGCTGGGTATTGAGGCCGTAGTACAAGTCGCTGTAGACGACTTGGCCGCGTTCGAACACTTGTTTGGTGAGCGCCTGCGAGCTCAACGGGAGCGGGCGGCCTTCCCACAGCACTTCGCGCTGCTCCTCGGCCAGCTTCCACAGATTCGGCCGCGGTTGTCCCCAAGGCACAGCCGTGTTGAGCAGCCCCTGACCGTCCGGCCCCAGCAGCGCAATCACCGTGCCCGGCCGCCGGCTTGCCACCTCGGAGCTGAATCGGTGCAGTTGCTGCCAGTCCAGCGCGTCGATGACCGGCGACGCGGCGATCACTTCGAGCTGGGCACGGCCGTAGTTGAGCTCGCCTTCAACCGCCTGAACCAGTGTCTGGGCCAGCGTGGAAAGTTGTTTTTCCGCGAACTGGCGCTCCTGGCGCCACTCGACCACCAACAAGGCCGTTGCGCCAAGCAACAGCGGCACCATCACGCAGGCCAGCAGCCAGCCCAGCGCTTGGTAAATGTTGCGTGGCCGCAGCCACGATGCGATCAATGCCACCCGCCGCTCTCCACGCCCGCACCACGAAGGATTTCCACTACCATTGATGAGTCGTACTGTAATGCAACAAATGGCTCAGCACTATCCCGGGAGCCGGATGGATTCCCTTTGAACGATCTCAATGCCGAGCAGTTGGCGGCGGTGTTGCATGGCACTGGCGATTCAGCACAGGATACGCGCCCCCTGCTCGTCATCGCCGGCGCCGGTTCCGGCAAGACCAGCACGCTGGCGCATCGCGTCGCCAACCTCATCCGCCACGGCGCCGATCCGCAACGCATGATGCTGCTGACCTTCAGCCGGCGGGCGGCGCAGGAGATGGAGCGGCGAGTCGCCGGGGTGCTGCAACACGCGCTCGGGCTGCCGCATACGCAGGCGCTGCCCAACTTGCCTTGGTCGGGCACGTTCCACAGCATCGGCGCGCGGCTGCTGCGCGAATATGCGGGCCGCATCGGCCTGGAAGAGTCCTTCACCATCCACGACCGCGGCGATGCCGAAGACCTGATGGGCATGGTGCGCTATGAGATCGGCCTCGCCGAAACGAAGAACCGCTTTCCGCTCAAGGGCACGTGCCTGGGTATCTATTCGCGGGTGCTCAATACCCGCGAGCCGCTGGACCAGGTGTTGCAGGCCACCTATCCGTGGTGCAGCCAATGGGAGAGCGAACTCAAAAAACTCTTCGGCGCCTATGTCGAAGCCAAGCAGCGGCAGAACGTGCTGGACTACGACGACCTGCTGGCGTTCTGGGCGGAGATGATGGGCGA
>DATNCB010000732.1:0-7969 GCA_035571715.1 Ramlibacter sp. | reverse complement strand
CAGCATGAAGCAGCCGGTGCCGTAGGTGTTCTTGGCCATCCCTTCGCTGAAGCAGGCCTGGCCGAACAGCGCGCTTTGCTGGTCGCCGGCGACGCCGCCGATCATGACCGGGCTGCCCAATAACGACGCCTGCGTATCGCCAAAGTGCGCGCTGGATGGCAGCACCTTGGGCATGAGCCGCGCCGGGATATCGAGCAGCCCGAGCAGCTCTTCGTCCCACCGGTTGTCGTGCACGTTGAACAGCATGGTGCGCGACGCGTTCGTCACATCCGTTGCGTGCAGCGCGCCGCCGGTCAGTTGCCACAGCAGCCAGCTGTCCACCGTGCCAAATGCCAGTTCGCCGCGCTGGCCCTGCTCGCGCGCCCCACTCACGTTGTCCAGGAGCCACTTGATCTTGGTGGCCGAGAAGTACGAGTCGATCAGCAGTCCGGTGCGCGACTGGATCAGCCCGGCATGGCCCTGCTGCCGCAACTGCGCGCACACCGGCTCGCCGCGCCGGTCCTGCCACACGATCGCGTGATGGATCGGCTGGCCCGTTTTGCGATTCCAGATGATGGTGGTCTCGCGCTGGTTGGTGATGCCCAGGGCGCTGATGTCGCTGCCGGTGAGGCCGACGTCGGCCAGCGCCTGCCGCGCCGTGGCCAGCTGGGCATGCCAGATTTCCATTGGGTCGTGCTCGACCCAGCCGGGCTGCGGATAGATTTGCGGCAGTTCCCGCTGGGCCAGCGCTACGACATGGCCGTGCACATCGAAAACGATGCTGCGCGAGCTGGATGTGCCCTGGTCGAGTGCAAGCAGATAGGTCATGCGAGTCTCCCACGAGCGCGCATCCTAACGCGCCCGCGAGGACCGGGCCCGAGCATTGGCTGGCGCGCCAAATCGCTACGGTCCGGCGCTGCTGCTGCTCAACGCGCCGGCGGGCCGCCACGCTCCTGCGCTCTTGGCTCGCTTGCGGCTTCACGCCGGTCCGATGCGCCGCCCTCGCGTGGCCTTGCGCGGCCGCCGCGCGGCTCGGCCGATGGGCTCGATGCGGCAGGTGCAGACGGCGCTGCGCCGGGCGCAGTCGAAGGAGCCGGCGGGGCGGCTCGCGGCGGCGCAGGCGCAGGTGCCGGCGCAGGCGCAGGTGCCGGCGGTGGCGGTGGTCGCGGCGGCGCAGGTGGTGGCGGTGCTGGTGCCGGCGGCGGCGGTGCTGCGCGCGGTGCGGCCGCTGCGGGGGCAGACGGGGCCGGCGGCGGCGGCGCTGCGCGCGGTGCGGCTGCTGCGGGGGCGGGCGGGGCCGGCGGCGCAGCGGCTGCGGGCTGGCGCTCCTCGGCGCGCGCGCTCGCCGGTGGCTGCGGACGAACACCTTCCGGTACCGGTCTGCCCTGCCTGCCTTCGCTTGCGTCGCGGCCTCTGGAACGAGCGTCGCGCGCGGGTTGCGCCTCGTTGCCCGGCGCTGCAACTGCCGCAGGCGCGGACGCCGGCGGTGCCGCCGGCCTTGGATTGGCTGCTGCAGGCCGCGCTGGTGGCGGCGGTGCAGGCGCAGTTGCCGATGCCGGTGGAGGGGCAGTCGCTGGTGCGGACGGCGCCGGCCGTGGTGCGGGTGCGGTCTCCGGCGCAGCGGCGGGTGCTGGTGGTTGCGGCGCTGCCGGCGGCGCTGGTCGTGGCGGCGTCGTTACGGGCGGCGAGGCTGCACGCGCCTGCGGTGCGGAGGCCGCTAGTGGCGGTGCCGCTCTTGGCGCCAATCCGGGAGCTGGTGCCAATGCCGGTGCCGGAGCGGCCGCAGTTGCCGGCGCCGGCGCCCTGGCGGGCCCTGGCGCCGACGCCCCGCCACTGGCCGGCTTGGCGGGCGCGGCCACGGGCTTGGTCGCTTCCACCACCTTCACGGCGGGCGCCGGCGCGGACGCCGGTGCGGCCGGTTTGAGCGCTGCCAGCGCGGCCGGATCGAGCGGCTTGCCGGCGTTCGCGGCGAGTGCGCTTTGCCTCGTGGCGAACGGCACCGGCGGCGGCGGCGGCGCCACCTGGGCCACGACCGGCCGCGTCTGCGCGCGCTCCGGCGGCCTCGCGCTGGGCGCCGCGGCCGGACCGACGACGCTCGCATGCGCGGGCGCGACCGGCGCCACCGCCATCGCCGGCGCGCTGGCGACCATCTCGCGGGTCACGCGCACGGTCTCTTTGGCCACCGGCCTCGATTGCGCGAACGCCGCCGCCAGCACCGCCACGACGGCGCCCGGGATCTGCTGGTTGGCGTAGCTGACGTTCGCGGCGTTGGTGTTGTTGTACACGTTGGTCACGACCGTCGTGTTGACGACCGTGTTGCTCGTGTTGACGTTGGCGAAGTACTCGCGGCTGGCCGAATAGGACGGCCGGTACACCTCGCGCGGCCCCAGCGGGAACCAGCCCACGGTCCCCTCGGCAAAACCGCCGGGCGAGCGTGCGCCCCCCGATCCGACGAATGCGACCAGCGCGGGGGCATAGACCGGGCGCGCCTTCGCCGGCCCGGGCACCCAGGCCCAGGCACGATCCAAATAGGCCCAGCGGCCATAGTGCGACGGCGCGAAGCCCCAAGGCGCCTCGTCGATCCAGGTCCAGCCCCAGGGCTCGACCCACGTCCAGTGCCCCTCGCGGTAGGGCGCCCAGCCGGCCGGAACGCGATTCGGGACCCACACGAAGCCGTAATCGCTGACCTTGCGCCAGGTCCCGTATTGGTCCAGATCCTCGTAGCCGATCACTTCGGTCGAGACATAGCGGCGTGAGGCCGAGTTGTCCCAGCGCCGATCGCGATCGCCCGACCAGCGCTCGAATTCGTCGACCGGCAGCTGCGCGAATGTTTCGTAGTCCCGCAGCCCGGTGCCGTAGAACCGGTAGGTCAGGCGCTCGCCCACGATGAACGCACGTCCCTGCTCGTAGGCCTCGGCCAAGCCGCTTCGCACCGTGACCATGGTCGCATCGCCGTCCACGTCGACGTTGATGCGATAGCGGCCGGGACGACGGATGGAAAAAGCGAGATTGGGCGTATCGACTTCGAACACCTGGCCGCGGTCCAGGCGACGCACGCGGATGTTGAGCGTGCCCTCGTTCAATTGCACTTGCGCGGTGCGGTCGTCCAGATTGAGCAGCGTGAGGCTGGTGGCGCCGCCCACGCGAATCGCCGCGCTTCCCAGCTGCAGTTCGGCCCGCGAACCGCGTTCGACCCACAAGCGGTCGCCGGTGATCATCGGGCGATTCACGGTTGCGCGGCCCCAGTCGCGCTCGCCGCCGGGCGAAAAACTCGCAGCGCCGCTGACGTACGCGATTCGCGCCACGCGGGACGGTGGATCGGCACGGGCCCCCCCGGCCAGGACGAACCCCAGCAAGGCGAACAGCAGGAAAGCGAAGAGTTTGCGAAGCGATGGCCTGCTCATGGTGTCCTCATGAAATCAATGTGCCGCTCGGGCACGGGCACCAGCGAAGCCGCGCAGCATGCGAGGCCCCGGTTGCAGAGTACGCCCCGCGGGCCGGGTGCTGCGCAGGCAAAGGCGCCGAAGTACCGTCGGCGTTATCCGACTGCCGAGCAGCGCCACCCCCTGTTGGGCGCGCGCTCCCGGTGATTCGAGATCACACGCCCAGCGCCAGCCGCGTCGTGCTCTTGACCTCTTCCATTACGGCATAGGTGCGCGTCTCGCGCACGCCCGGCAATTGCCACAGCACCGTTCCGGCGAAATTGCGATAGGCCTGCATATCGGCCATGCGGGTCTTGAGCAGGTAGTCGAAGCCGCCGGCCACCATATGGCATTCCATGATTTCGCTGTGCACCTGCACCGCCGCCTTGAAGGCTTCGAAGACATTGGGCGTGGTGCGATCGAGCAGCACTTCGACGAACACCAGCATCGCGCCACCGAGCTTGAGCGGGTTCAGCCGCGCCTCATAACCCAGGATGTAGCCGTCCCGCGTGAGGCGCTGCACGCGCGCCAGCACCGCCGTGGGCGACAAGGCCACGGCCTCGGCCAGCTTGAGGTTGGATATGCGACCGTCCTGCTGCAGAACATTCAGGATTTTCAGGTCGATGCGGTCGAGATCGGCTAGATTATCGCTCATCAGTAGAGTTTTATTCGGTTGATCTCGAAATAATAGCGTGAAATTCACTGCCAACCTTGCCACCATCGTGACATTCGCAGCCCTTCACCCGCCGCCATGATCCAACGCCTGCCCACGCCCTATCGCCCTGAGGCCGACATCGTCCGCAATTACCTGCAATCCCTGGAAGGCGCCCTGGACTGGCCCGCCGCCGCGAAGGGCGCCCGGCCGTGGGTGGAAGCCGTGCGCCGGCACCCGCCGCCGTTCTGGGCGATGGAAAGCCTGCTCAAGGAGTACCCGATCTCCAGCGCCGAAGGCCTGGCCCTGATGCGGCTGGCGGAGGCGCTATTGCGCGTGCCCGACGCCGAGACGGCGATCGCGCTGACGGCCGACCAGCTCGGGCGCGCCGATTTCGACGGCGCCCCCGACAGCGCGTTGGCGCGCCTGTCGCAGACGGCCATCGCGATGTCGAAGAAGTTTCTCCCCGATCCTTCGACAGGATCAGGACAGCCCGAACCGGAAAGCGGTCTTTGGGCCAAGCTCGGCGCGCGCAGTGTGGTGGCTGCGACGCTGCGCGCGGTGCAGTTGCTCGGACGCCAGTTCGTGCTGGCGCAGGACATCGGCGAGGCGATGCGCGAAGCGGATGCCGCGCGGCGCCGCAGCGAGAGACTACACGCGCGGGAGCTCAGGTACTCCTATGACATGCTCGGCGAAGGCGCCCGCACCGATCACGACGCGTTGCGCTATCTCGCCAGCTACCAGAACGGGATCGAAGCGATCGGAGAGCGCGCCGCGGTGGGTCGGCGGGTGGAACAGAACGACGGCATTTCGATCAAGCTGAGCGCCTTGCATCCGCGCTATGAAGACGCCCAGCATGATCGGGTACTGGCCGAACTGGTGCCGCGCGTGTGGAGCTTGTGCGAGCGGGCCGCGCGCGCCAATATCGGCCTCACGATCGATGCCGAGGAGGTCGACCGGCTCGAGCTTTCGCTGGATGTGTTCGAAGCGCTGGCGGCCCGGGTGGCGCAGCATCACCCCCAGTGGCAGGGCTTCGGCCTGGCACTGCAGTCCTACCAGACCCGCGCGCTGGAACTGGCCCAGCATGTCGCCAGCCTGGCGCGCAAGTACCGCCTGCGCTTCATGTGCCGCCTGGTCAAGGGCGCCTACTGGGACGCCGAGATCAAGCGGGCGCAGGAGCTGGGCCTGCCGCAGTATCCGGTCTTCACCCACAAGAACCACACCGACGTTTCGTACCTCGCATGCGCGCGCGCCATGCTGCAGGCGCACGACGTCATCTATTCGCAGTTCGCCACGCACAACGCGGGCACGATCGCGGCGATCCTGCAGATGGAGCGCGGCGTTTCCACCAACTTTGAATTGCAGCGGCTGCATGGAATGGGCGAGGGTGTGTACCGCGAGGCTTCGTTGGACAACCCGCAGGTGCCGGTGCGCGTGTATGCGCCGGTGGGGCGGCACCGCGACCTGCTGGCCTATCTGGTGCGCCGTCTGCTCGAAAACGGCGCCAACTCGTCCTTCGTGCACCAGCTCGCCGACGAGTCGGTGGCCATGGACCAGTTGCTGGTCTCGCCCTTGCGGCTGCAATTGGACCGGTCCCTGCCTTTGCCGCCCGACCTCTACGGCTTGCAGCGCAGGAACAGCACCGGGGTGGACCTGACGGTCGAGAGCATGCGCGCGCCGCTGCTGGCTGCCTATGAGGCGGTGCAGGTGCCTGCCACGCCGGTGTTCGACGTGAGCGAGATCGAGAGCGCGGTCGCGCGGTCCGTCGCGGCCTATCCCGGCTGGCGCGCCACGCCCGTGGCGAGCCGCGCGCGCATATTGCGGCACGCAGCCGACGCGATGCAAGCCCACATGCCTGGGCTGTGCGCGCTGCTGGTGAAAGAGGCGTTCAAGACCTGGGGCGACTGCGTGTCCGAAGTGCGCGAAGCGGTGGATTTCCTGCGCTACTACGCCAGCGAGGCCGAGCGCGTCATGCAGCCGATCGCGCTCGCCGGCCCCACGGGCGAAAACAATGAGCTGCGCCTGGCGCCGCGCGGCGCGTGGGTGTGCATCAGTCCCTGGAACTTCCCGCTGTCCATCTTCACCGGGCAGGTGGCCGCTGCGCTGGCCACCGGCAACACGGTGTTGGCCAAGCCGGCCGAGCAGACGCCGGCCATCGCGTTGGAGGCGGTCAGGCTATTGCACGCGGCAGGCGTGCCGCAAGAGGCGCTGCAACTGTTGCATGGGCCCGGTGAAACCGTCGGCGCTGCCCTGGTCGCGTCGCCGCGCATCGCGGGCGTGGTCTTCACCGGCTCGACCCAGGTCGCCAGGATCATCCAGCGCGCGCTGGCGGCCAAGGACGGCGCGATCGTGCCGCTCATTGCCGAAACCGGCGGCATCAATGCGATGGTGGTCGACTCCACGGCGCTGCCCGAACAGGTGGCCGACGCGGTGATGCAAAGCGCGTTCCGTTCGGCCGGCCAGCGCTGCTCGGCGCTGCGCCTCTTGTGCGTGCACGAGAGCATCGCCGACGGTGTGATCGACATGATCCGGGGCGCGGCGCGCGAGCTGGTCACCGGCGACCCGGCACGCTTGAACACCGATGTCGGCCCGGTGATCGACCGCGAGGCTTACGAGGGGCTTCAGCGGCACCTGGACCAGCTGCAGACGTCTGCGAAGGATTGTCATCCCGGGCTTGACCCGGGATCCATGCCTCGCGCGCCTACATGGATGCCGGATCGAGTCCGGCATGACAACCCCTCTCATGACAACCGTTTGTTCTTCATCCCCCCGCAAATCTTCGAGGTCGAACGGATCGCCGACGTCAAGCAGGAAATCTTCGGGCCGGTGCTTCACATCGTGCGCTGGGGCGGCGATCCGCTGGCCGTGATCGACCAGGTCAACGCGCTCGGCTACGGCCTGACGCTGGGCATTCAGACCCGCATCGATAGCCGGGCCCAGGCGCTGGCAGCGCGCGCACACATCGGCAACGTCTACGTCAACCGCAACATGATCGGCGCGGTAGTGGGCGTGCAGCCATTCGGCGGCGAAGGCCTGTCGGGCACCGGCCCCAAGGCCGGCGGGCCGCATTACCTGTATCGCTTCTGCGCCGAGCAGACCGTCACCATCAACACGACGGCGGCCGGCGGCAACGTGCAATTACTCGCGTAGCAGCGGCGCACACGCAACGCGGCGCAACGCGTGCCTCCGTCCATTGTCGGCGGGGAGACATTTTCCGGGAATGTCCGGTCAGGGAACACCCTGAAATTGTCGTCCTCTTGACACATTTTGTGACAAGTAAGCTCTACCTTGAGCGGGCAATTCCTAAAACGAAGGAGACAAGATGACTCAGCCCGCCACAACTTCTGCCTTATCTCGCCGCGACCTGCTCCTATCACTGGCCGCCGCTCCCCTGGCACTGCATCGCGGCGCATGGGCGCAGGGGGACCTGCCGCTCCTGAAGATCTGCCAGTCCACCGCCCTGTCGGGTCCGCTCGGCGACCTGGGGCAAGCGCTGCACCAGGGCGCGAAGGCCTGCTTCGCCGAAGCCAATGCGAAGGGCGGAGTGCACGGGCGCAAGATCGAGCTGGCGGTGCTGGACGATGGCTACGAGGCCAAGCGCGCGCTCGCCAACCTCGACAAGTTCCTGGCGGACCGCGACAGCTTCGCGCTGTTCAACTGGTTCGGCACCCCGATCGTCGCCGCGACGCTGCCGCGCGTAATCGAGAGCGGCTTGCCGTTTCTGGCCCCCTACTCGGGTGCGCTGCTGGCCCGGCCCAAGGATGCGCGCAACGTATTCAACATCCGCGCCAGCTACCCGGACGAGGCCGAGCAACTGGTGCGGCACCTGGCCACCATCGGCATCAAGCGGATCGGCATCGCGTACCAGAACAACGCCTTCGGCAAGGAGGTCTACGACGCGGCCCGCGCTGCCATG
>DATNCB010000731.1:0-6425 GCA_035571715.1 Ramlibacter sp. | reverse complement strand
AGCGCCGACTCGCGGATGGCGCGGCGCTCGACCTGGGTCGAGCCGCAGGGCACGCAGATGATGATGCGCGGGCTGGGCTTGAAGATGCCGCGCGGATGAACCATCTTGATGAACTGCTTGAGCATCTGCTCGGTCACCGTGAAGTCGGCGATCACGCCGTCCTTCATGGGCCGGATGGCTTCGATGTTGCCAGGCACTTTGCCGAGCATGGCCTTGGCTTCGCGGCCGACGGCCTGGATGGTTTTCTTGCCCTGCGGGCCGCCTTCGTGGCGAATCGCCACGACCGACGGTTCGTCCAGGACGATGCCCTTGTCGCGCACAAAGATCAGGGTATTGGCAGTACCCAAGTCAATGGCCAGGTCGGTAGAGAAGTACCGACGGAAAGCTCCGAACATCAGGAAGTCCTCTCGCGGGCAGGACAGGCACGCCAACCTGATCTCGCCGTATGAATCATGTTATTTGGGCCGAAACCCGCTTTTTCCTGCAAATACCGGCGGCTTCGCGGGTGTTGCGTTAAAGGCGGGATAATACCCGATCCCCTGTGAATAACTGGTGCGCGGCGGGCCGAAATGTCCCGTTTACAACTGTATCGCCGCGCCTTTTCTGCCATGGCCTTAACCTCCCAAGAAATCGCCCGCATCGCCCACCTCGCCAGATTGGAATTAAGCGCTTCCGAGAGCGAGCGCATGCTGACCCAAATCAACGGCTTCTTCGACATCGTCGAGAAGATGCGCGCGGTGGATACCGCCGGCATCCTGCCGCTTTCGCACCCGGTGGCGGCGTTTCAGGACGTCGCGCTGCGGTTGCGCGATGACGTGGCCTGCGAGCCGGACCAGCGCGACGCCAACCAGCGTAGCGCCCCGGCCGTCGAAGGCGGCTTGTTCCTCGTGCCGAAGGTGATCGAATGAGCGCAACGGCGAGGGGCCCCGCTTGCGGGGATCGACGCAGCGAATTCGATCGCGCTGCCGACACCAAGAGCATGACGATTACTACAAGAGTTCGGGAGGCAGCCGAGTGACCGCCTTGCACGATCTGACTGTCGCCCAATTGGCGACGAAACTGCGGCAGAAAGAAGTGTCGGCGCTCGAGACTGCGCAGTACTTTCTGGCGCGCGGCGCAGTGCACGATAGGCTCGGAGCTTATCTGGCGATCGATGCCGAAGTGACGCTGGCGCAGGCCCGCGCGGCCGACCGGCGAATCAGCGCCGGCGAAAGCGCGCCCCTGCTGGGTGTTCCGATCGCCCACAAGGACATCTTCGTCACCCGCGACTTCCCCAGCACGGCTGGCTCGAAGATGCTGGAGAACTATCGCTCGCCCTTCGACGCCACGGTGGTTGCCAGGCTCGGCCACGGCGCGCCGGGGCAGGGCCCGGGCGCCGGCGCGGTGACCCTGGGCAAGCTGAACTGCGACGAATTCGCGATGGGCTCGTCCAACGAGAACTCGGCATACCGGCCGGCCAGGAACCCGTGGGATAGCTCGCGCATTCCGGGCGGCTCGTCGGGTGGCAGCGCCGTAGCGGTTGCCGCACGGCTGGCACCCGCCGCGACCGGCACCGATACGGGCGGTTCGATCCGCCAGCCCGCTTCGTTTTGCGGCATCACCGGCATCAAACCCACGTATGGCCGAGCTTCGCGCTACGGCATGATCGCCTTTGCTTCCAGCCTGGACCAGGCCGGGCCGATGGCGCATACGGCGCAGGACTGCGCGCTGCTGCTGTCCGCGATGTGCGGCGCCGACCCCGACCGCGATTCCACGTCGCTGGACATGCCGGCCGAGGATTTCACGCGTTCGCTGAACGATTCGCTTCAGGGCTTGCGCATCGGAGTGCCGGCCGAATTCTTCGGTGAAGGTCTCGCGGGCGACGTGCGCGCCGCCATCGATGCTGCGCTCGCTGAGTACCGCAAGCTCGGCGCCAAGCTGGTGGAAATTTCGCTGCCGCGCACCGAGCTGTCGATTCCCGTTTACTACATCATTGCGCCGGCGGAAGCGTCGAGCAACCTGAGCCGTTTCGATGGTGTGAAATTCGGCCACCGCGCAAGCCACTATGCCGATTTGCTGGACATGTACAAGAAGAGCCGCGCCGAGGGGTTCGGCGACGAGGTCAAGCGCCGCATCATGATCGGCACCTACGTGCTTTCGCACGGCTATTACGACGCCTATTACCTGCAGGCGCAGAAGATCCGCCGCATGATCGCCGACGACTTCCAGCAGGCATTCAGGCAGTGCGACGTGATCGCCGGGCCGGTGGCGCCGACGGTGGCGTGGAAGATCGGTGAACACGGCAACGACCCGCTGGCCGATTACCTGGCCGACATCTTCACGCTGCCCGCGTCGCTGGCCGGTCTGCCCGGCATGAGCGTGCCGTGCGGCTTCGGAGAAGGCCATATGCCGGTCGGACTGCAATTGATCGGCAATTATTTCGGCGAGGCGAAGCTGCTCAATGCCGCACACGGCTTCCAGCAGGCGACCGATTTCCACCTCCGCAAACCGGAGGGCTTTTGACATGAGCAAGCTGATCCAGGGCTGGGAAGTCGTCATCGGCTTCGAGACGCACGCCCAGTTGTCCACGCAATCGAAGATCTTCAGCCGGGCCTCCACAGCATTCGGTGCGCAGCCGAACACGCAGGCCTGCGCGGTCGACCTTGCCCTGCCCGGCACCCTGCCGGTAATGAACCAGGGGGCGGTCGAGCGCGCCATCGAGTTCGGCCTGGCCGTCAACGGCCATATCGCGCCGCGCAGCGTCTTCGCGCGCAAGAACTACTTCTACCCGGACCTGCCCAAGGGTTACCAGATCAGCCAGTACGAAATCCCGGTGGTGCAGGGCGGCACCGTGGAGTTCTATCTCGAGGGCGAAAAGAAAAGCGTGCGGCTCGTGCGTGCGCACCTGGAAGAGGATGCGGGCAAGTCGCTGCACGAGGACTTCGTCGGCCAATCCGGCATCGACCTGAACCGCGCCGGCACCCCGCTGCTGGAGATCGTCACCGAACCGGATATGCGCTCGTCCGACGAGGCCGTCGCGTACGCGAAAGAGCTGCACAAGATCGTCACCTGGATCGGCATTTGCGACGGCAACATGCAGGAAGGCAGTTTCCGCTGCGACGCCAACGTTTCGGTGCGCAAGCCGGGCGACCCGCTGGGCACGCGCCGCGAGATCAAGAACCTGAACAGCTTCAAGTTCATGCAGCAGGCGATGGACTACGAGATCCGCTGGCAGATCGAGGAGATCGAGGACGGCCGCGCCATCGAGCAGGCCACGGTGCTGTTCGACCCGGACACCGGCGAGACCCGCGCCATGCGCACCAAGGAAGACGCCGCCGACTATCGCTACTTCCCCGATCCGGACCTGCCGCCGCTGGTGATCGCGCCGGAATGGGTGGAGCGCGTGCGCTCCGAAATGGCGGAGCTGCCGCGGGTGATGGCTGCGCGCTTCGTCAGGGACTATGGCTTGCCGGAGTACGACGCCACCACGCTGACGCAAAGCAAGGCCATGGCCGACTACTTTGAAGCGGCGGCCACGGCCAGCGGACAGCCCAAGCTGGCGAGCAACTGGATCATGGGCGAGCTGTCGCGGCGGATCAATGCGGGCGAGGGCACGATCGAGCAGGCGCCGGTAACCGCGGCGCTGCTCGCCAGCCTGATCACGCGCATCGCCGACGGCACGATTTCCAACAACGCGGCACGGCAGGTGTTCGACGCGTTGTGGAGCAGGCAAGCCGGCGACGTCGACGCCATCATCGAGGCCAAGGGCCTCAAGCAGATGAACGACAGCGGTGCGCTGGAAAAAATCATCGACGATGTGATCGCCGCCAATCCCGACAACGTCGCCCAGTTCAAAGCCGGCAAGGACAAGGCGTTCAATGCGCTGGTCGGACAGGCCATGAAAGCCAGCAAGGGCAAGGCCAATCCGGCCCAGGTCAACGAGCTGCTGCGCCGGAAATTGGGCGAACGATAGCTTATTTCTTCGCCGTGGCCGGGCGCAGCGCGGAGGCCGGCGCCGCGGCCGAAGGCGAGGCCGACACGGGCGCGGCGCGCCTTACCCAAAGCTGCCTGAGCTTGACCAGTTCCTCGTCGAACTGCGCTTTGATTCTCGTTTTTTCGTTGTCCTGGTTGGCGATGAACCGCCGCTGCGCGGCGATGTGCTGCTCGTTCTCGTCGATCTGGCGCTTGAGCTTCACCGGCACCTTGGACGGATCTTTTTCGTAGAACTCGAGCTCGACGTCCAGCCGCTTGCGCGCCGCCACGAGCTCGTCGATGCTCTTGCTGGCCGCTGCAATGGCGTCGTCGATCAGCGCGATGGCGGCCAGACGCTCCTTGTCGTGGGCGCCCCGGTCCGGATAGCGTACGAGCAGCGCCCGATCGCGCTTCTTTTCCTCTTCCAGCCGGTTGCGTTCCTCGACTGCCTGGCGGGCTTGCTCCTCTTCGGCCGCGCGTTCCTTGGCCGTCAGGCTGGGGCCGATCCTGCGCTTGACGGTGCCGCTGGGATTGAGCTGCTTCTGCTCGCGGTCGATGCATTCGGTGATCGGGCGGTCGGCCGTGACGCGCCGTCCCTGGGCGTCGACGCAGGTGTAGATGTCGTCCGCGCGGGCTTGTCCGAACAAGCCCGCCAACAACAAGCTCCCCGCAATGGCACGCCCAGTCAAACCCGACACGTTTGCATTTCCCCTATTCCACTCCGTAGCGCTGCCGGTAAGCGAGTACCTGCTCATGGTACGCACCAACATCATCGCCACTATGTTCTTGCAGATACTGAAGCAAATCGGCAAGCCGCGCAATCGCGCAAACCTTCAGGCCCAGTTGCTCGCGCACGTACTGCACCGCGCTGTAATTCACGTCAATGCCGTTTTCGGTGGCCTTTTCCTGGCGGTCCAGCGCAATGGCCACCGCGTGC
This sequence comes from Ramlibacter sp., assembly GCA_035571715.1. GTDB lineage: Bacteria > Pseudomonadota > Gammaproteobacteria > Burkholderiales > Burkholderiaceae_C > Ramlibacter. The sequence goes on along the minus strand of DATNCB010000731.1, from coordinate 1,537 downwards.
GGCCTGGCGCCGGCGGCCTGGATGATGGCGATCGATTCGCGCGCTGCGGTTCCGGCCGACATGACATCGTCCACGATCAGCACCTTGCCTTTGACCGCAGCGCCCACCAGAGATCCGCCTTCGCCGTGGTCCTTTGCTTCCTTGCGGTTGTAGGCGTAAGGCACGTTGCGTCCGAGGCGCGCCAGCTCGATCGCCACCGCCGCGACCAGGGCAATGCCCTTGTAGGCCGGACCGAACAACATGTCGAACTCGATCCCCGAGTCCAGGATGCGCTTTGCATAGAATTGCGCGAGCCGGCCCAGCTTGGCGCCGTCGTCGAACAGGCCGGCATTGAAGAAATACGGAGACAGCCGCCCGGCCTTCGTCTTGAACTGGCCGAAACGCAGCACCCCGGAATCTACCGAGAATTGCACGAAATCCTGGGCCAGTCGATCCAGCCTGCCAGCGGTGACCATGAGAAAGTCCTTCTTCAAACTGACCAGCCTTAACTTGAACGGCATCCGCTCGGCCGCCAGCAAAGGAGTAGAGGCGTGGCTTGCAATAACCAAGCCGGATTGTATTTGCCTGCAGGAAGTCAAGGCCCAGGCGGGAGACGTTCAGGGTCGCTTCGAGGAAATGGCGGGCTTGAAAGGCCATTTTCACTTCGCCGAGAAAAAAGGCTATTCGGGTGTGGCCGTTTACACCCGGCTCGCGCCCAGCGACGTGATCGTCGGCTACGGCTCGAGCGAATTCGACGCCGAGGGCCGCTATGTGGAGCTGCGTTTCGACACGCCCGGCCGCAAACTGTCCCTTATCAGCTGCTATTTTCCGAGCGGCTCCTCCGGCGAGGAGCGCCAGCAGGCCAAGTTCCGTTTCCTGGATGAATTCGACCCGCACCTGGCGCGCCTGAAGACGCAGCGCGACTTCATCCTGTGCGGCGACGTCAACATCGCGCACAAGGAACAGGACCTCAAGAACTGGCGTGGCAACCGCAAGAACAGCGGCTTTTTGCCGCAGGAGCGGGCCTGGATGACAAAGTTGTTAGACGAAACGGGCCTGGTCGACGTGTACCGTCGTTTGCAACCGGATGCAACCGACGCCGCCTACACCTGGTGGAGCAACCGGGGCCAGGCCTACGCCAAGAACGTGGGCTGGCGATTGGATTACCACCTCGCTACGCCGGCCATCGCGCAGCTGGCGCGCCGGGAATCGATCTACAAGCAGGAAAAGTTCTCGGACCACGCGCCGATCACGGTGGAGTACGAGATGAATTTGTCGGGTTCGTCATCCCGGGCTTGACCCGGGATCCATGCCTTACGGCGGCCCCGCCGCTGCCGCCGCGGCGCTGTCCAGCGCTTTCTTCGCGAACTCGGCGCGCAGTGCCTTGAGCTTTTCGCGCGGATCCTCCCGGGTCGTTGATTGTTCCAGCGCCATCTCGGCGATGAAGCGGCTGGGTTGCGCCGCAATCATCTCGCGCCCCTTCTTGCGCTTCTTGGTCCAGCTCACGGCCAGCGAGCGCTGGGCCCGGGTGATGCCCACGTACATGAGGCGCCGCTCT
>DATNCB010000730.1:0-4366 GCA_035571715.1 Ramlibacter sp. | reverse complement strand
GGGCGCCCACCATGCCGGTGCCGACGGACTCGTCGCCTTTGTCGAACGAGCCGACGTTGCGGGGGTTTTCGTAGTGGTCAACGACTTTTTCGGAATAGGCCATTTGATTCTCCTGTTCTGTTCCTGGTTGTCATGCCGGACCTGATCCGGCATCCATGGATTGCGGGTCAAGCCCGCAATGACAAGTTCCTGGTCAATGCGCCGCCCATTGGATCGTGGAGATGTCGATACCGTCCTGGTACATCTCCCACAGCGGGCTCAGTTCACGCAGCCGGGCCACATTCTGCTTGATGCTCGAGACGGCGTAATCGATTTCTTCCTCGGTCGTGAAGCGGCCGATGGTCATGCGCAGGCTGCTGTGCGCGAGCTCGTCGCTGCGGCCCAGCGCCCGCAGCACGTAACTGGGCTCCAGCGAAGCCGACGTACAGGCCGAGCCTGACGAGACCGCGAGTCCCTTGATGCCCATGATCAGCGACTCGCCCTCGACGAAGTTGAAGCTGATGTTCAGGTTCTGGGCGACGCGCTTTTCCAGGTTGCCATTGATGAAAGTCTGCTCGATGTCTTTGAGGCCATCGAGAAGCCGCTGCTGCAAGGCGCGCGCCTTCGCGTTGTCCTGCGCCATCTCGGCCTTCGCAAGGCGGAAGGCCTCGCCCATGCCGACTATCTGGTGCGTAGGCAGCGTGCCCGAGCGCATGCCGCGCTCATGTCCGCCGCCGTGCATTTGCGCTTCCAGCCGCACGCGGGGTTTGCGGCATACATACAGCGCACCGATGCCCTTGGGGCCATACGTCTTGTGGGACGCGAGGCTCATCAAATCGACCGGAAGTTTCTTCAGGTCGATCTCGACCTTGCCCGTCGCCTGCGCCGCGTCGACATGAAAGATGATGCCCTTCTCGCGGCACAGGGCGCCGATGGCCGGAATGTCCTGGATGACGCCGATCTCGTTGTTCACGAACATGACGCTGATCAGGATCGTGTCGGGACGGATCGCCGCCTTCAGTGCCTCGAAATCCAGCAGGCCGTCCTCCTGGACGTCCATATACGTGACTTCAAATCCTTGCCGCTCGAGGTCGCGCATCGGGTCCAGCACCGCCTTGTGCTCGGTCTTCACCGTGATCAGGTGCTTGCCGCGGCTCTTGTAGAAATGGGCGGCGCCCTTGATGGCGAGGTTATCCGACTCGGTCGCGCCCGAAGTCCACACGATCTCGCGCGGGTCCGCACCTATCAGATCGGCCACCTCGCCGCGGGCTTTTTCCACAGCTGCTTCCGCTTCCCAGCCCCAGGCGTGGCTGCGCGATGCCGGGTTGCCGAAATGCTCGCGCAACCAGGGAATCATCGCGTCCACGACGCGTTGGTCTACCGGCGTCGTCGCGCCGTAATCCATATAGATCGGGAAATGCGGAGTCATATCCATGAGTAGCTTGTGCTGGCGAAGAAGAAATTAGGGCTTCAAGAGCGCGGCGTGGTATTGCGAATTCGCAAATGAATCGCAGAACTACGACTTGGCGTACGAATTACCGAGCTGGAACACCGAATTCGGCGCGTTCACGCGGATCGGTTTGACCACCGGCTGACTGGAAATCGCACGCTTGACCGCGGGCTTGTCCTCGATCTGCATGCCTTTGGCAAGCTGGTCTTCGACCAGTTTTTGCAGAGTCACCGAATCGAGGAACTCGACCATGCGCTGGTTGAGCGACGCCCACAGCTCATGCGTCATGCAACGGCCGCCGTCGCCCTGGCAATTCTCCTTGCCGGCGCACTGGGTAGCATCGATCGGCTCATCGACTGAAACGATGATGTCGGCAACGGTAATTTCCGAAGCCTTTCGGCCTAGGGTATATCCGCCTCCCGGCCCGCGAGTGGACTCGACCAGCTCATGCCGGCGCAGCTTGCCAAACAGTTGCTCCAGGTAAGACAGCGAAATCTGCTGGCGCTGGCTAATCGCCGCCAGCGTGACGGGACCATTGTTCTGGCGCAGCGCCAGATCGATCATCGCGGTGACCGCAAAACGGCCTTTGGTTGTGAGACGCATCGCAAGCTCCTTTCGCTTGGCCTGGCTTTCAATTGCCCCGGAAGCTCGAGCCTCCGAAGTCCGTCCGCCCATTTCCGGCATTTCGCCGGCCCCACGGCCCCAAAAAGGCGCTGATCAGTGAGTTTTTTGGACTGTTCTTGAGTAATTCTGTCAAGTATACCAGAAAACCCATTGGATCGCTCGGGTAATTCGACTCAGGTGCCTCTGGCGGCCTGGTTCGGCAGCACGTTGTCGGGAACGACGGCACCAAACGCCTGCTCCTTAAGCAGCGCCAACTGGTCCCGCGTACGGGCGGCCTTCTCGAACTCGAGGTTGCGGGCATGCTCCAGCATCTGCTTTTCGAGTCGCTTGATTTCGCGGGCGATGTCCTTCTCGGACATGTCCTGGGTGATGGCGCGCTGCAGCTCCTGCTTTTCCATTTCCTTGCTGGCTTTCTCGCTGTAGACGCCATCGATCAGGTCGCGCACCTTCTTGACGATGCTGCGCGCCGTGATGCCGTGCACTTCGTTGTAAATGATCTGCTTGGCGCGGCGCCGCTCGGTTTCGCCGATGGCCTTGTTCATCGACTCGGTGATCCGGTCGGCATAAAGGATGGCGCGGCCGTTCAGGTGACGCGCGGCGCGGCCGATGGTCTGGATCAGCGAGCGCTCGGCGCGCAGGAATCCTTCCTTGTCCGCGTCCAGGATGGCCACCAGCGAGACCTCGGGAATGTCCAGTCCCTCGCGCAGCAGGTTGATGCCCACCAGCACGTCGAAGGTGCCCAGCCGCAGGTCCCGCAGGATCTCCACCCGCTCGACGGTATCGATGTCGCTGTGCAGGTAGCGCACCTTGACGCCGTTGTCGGCCAGGTAATCGGTGAGCTGCTCGGCCATGCGCTTGGTCAGCGTGGTGATCAGCACCCGCTCGTTCTTCTCGGCCCGGATGCGGATTTCCTGCAGCACGTCGTCGACCTGATGGGTGGCCGGCCGCACTTCGACCTGGGGATCGACCAGACCGGTCGGACGCACCAGCTGCTCGACGACTTGCCCGGCGCGCTCCTGCTCGTAGGCGGCCGGCGTGGCGGAGACAAAGATCACCTGGCGCATGCGCGCCTCGAATTCCTCGAACTTCAGCGGCCGGTTGTCCAGCGCCGACGGCAGGCGAAACCCGTATTCCACCAGCGTGGTCTTGCGGGCCCGATCGCCGTTGAACATGGCCGCGAGCTGGCCGATCATCTGATGGCTCTCGTCGAGGAACATCAGCGAGTCCTTGGGCAGGTAGTCCGTCAGAGTGGACGGCGGTGCGCCCGGCGGCGCCCCGGAGAGATGCCGTGAGTAGTTCTCGATGCCTTTGCAATGGCCGACCTCGCTAAGCATCTCCAGATCGAAACGGGTACGCTGTTCCAGCCGCTGCGCCTCGACCAGCTTGCCGGCGGCGACCAGCTCCTTCAGCCGCTCGCCCAGCTCGATCTTGATGCTCTCCACGGCGGACACCACCTTTTCGCGCGGCGTCACGTAGTGGCTGGACGGATAGACGGTAAAGCGCGGCACTTTCTGCCGGATGCGGCCGGTCAGCGGGTCGAACAATTGCAGCGACTCGATCTCGTCGTCGAACAGCTCGATGCGGATCGCCAGCTCCGAGTGCTCGGCCGGGAAGATGTCGATGGTGTCGCCGCGCACGCGGAACGTGCCGCGGGCGAAATCCTGCTCGTTGCGGTTGTACTGCATGCGAATCAGCTGCGAGATGATGTCGCGCTGGCCGATCTTGTCGCCGACCCGGGTGATGAAACGCATCTGCGTGTAGTCCTCGGGCGCCCCGATGCCGTAGATCGCGCTCACCGTCGCCACGATCACCGTGTCGCGCCGCTCCAGCACGCTCTTGGTGGCCGACAGGCGCATCTGCTCGATGTGTTCGTTGATCGAGCTGTCCTTCTCGATGAACAGGTCGCGCTGCGGCACATATGCTTCGGGCTGGTAGTAGTCGTAGTAGCTGACGAAGTACTCGATCGCATTTTTCGGGAAGAACTCGCGGAATTCGCTATAAAGCTGCGCCGCCAGGGTCTTGTTGGGCGCGAACACGATGGCAGGCCGCCCGAGACGGGCGATCACGTTGGCCATGGTGAAGGTCTTGCCCGAGCCGGTCACACCCAACAGGGTCTGGTACACCTCGCCGTCACGCACGCCCTCCACCAGCTGCTCGATCGCGGTGGGCTGATCGCCGGCGGGCGGATAGGGCAGGAACAGCTCGAACGGCGAACCGGGAAAGCTGATGAACTCGCCGCTCTTCTTTTCCTGGATTTCAGAAATCTCTGACATGACGTGCTACGGGAAGACCCTGGTATGAGGCATTAAAATC
>DATNCB010000729.1:0-1719 GCA_035571715.1 Ramlibacter sp. | reverse complement strand
GGCACGGACAAGAAGGTCACCTTCGGCCAGGTCGCGCTGACGGCTTACGTGCCGCACAACTACCCGCTGGACAAGCTCGAGCCGGGCCTGAACGAGACCGCGTTCTACGACCCGACCAACTTCACTTTCCCGGCCGGCACCTACATCTGCGAAGTGGAAGTGGACCCGGCCACCGGCGCCACCCGGGTCGACCGTTTCACGGCCGTGGACGACTTCGGCACCATCATCAATCCGATGATCGTCGAAGGCCAGGTGCACGGCGGGCTGGTGCAGGGGATCGGCCAGGCGCTGCTGGAAAACTGCGTGTACGACGCCGAGTCCGGCCAGTTGCTCACCGGCAGTTTCATGGACTACGCCATGCCGCGCGCCGACGATTTCCCCATGTTCAAGGTGGACACCGTGTGCACGCCCTGCAGCCACAATCCGTTGGGCACCAAAGGCTGCGGCGAGGCCGGTGCGATCGGCTCGCCGCCGGCGGTGATCAACGCCGTGCTCGACGCCCTGCGCGACCTGGGCGTCAAGGATCTGGACATGCCCGCTTCACCCAGCCGTGTGTGGGAAGCGATCCAGTCGGCGAAAGCGTGAGAGCGCAGGAGAGATGACCATGTATGCATTCACCTTCGAACGTCCCTCGACCACCGCCGAAGCGGCCAAGCTGGCGGCATCCGGCGCGAAGTTTCTGGCGGGCGGCCAGACCCTGCTGGCCTCGATGAAGCTGCGCCTGTCCGACCCCGGCAAACTGGTCGACCTCGGCGGCATCAAGGAGCTGGCGGGCATCCGCAAGGACGGCAACAACCTCGTGATCGGCGCGATGGCTCGGCATGCCGACGTCGCCGAGAGCGACCTGGTCAAGGCCGCCATCCCCGCGCTGGCTGAGCTGGCCGGCCACATCGGCGACAAGCAGGTGCGGGCGATGGGCACGCTGGGTGGCTCGTTGGCCAACAACGATCCTTCTTCCTGCTACCCGGCTGCGGTACTCGGGCTGGGCGCCACGGTGCAGACCACGCAACGCAAGATCGCTGCCGACGACTTCTTCTCGGGGTTGTTCACGACCGCGCTGGCGGACGGCGAACTGATCACCGCGGTCAGCTTCCCGGTGCCCAAGCGCGCCGCTTACATGAAGTTCAAGCAGCCGGCCTCGCGCTTTGCGCTGATCGGCGTGTTCGTCGCGCAGACCGACAGTGGTGTGCGCGTCGCCGTGACCGGCGGCGGCAATGGAGTGTTCCGTCACAAGGGGCTGGAAGACGCGTTGAACAAGAGCTTCACGCCGGCGGCGGCCGCGGCGGTGAAGATCGACGCCAGTGGCCTGAGCAGTGATATCCACGCATCGGCGGCGTATCGGGCCAACCTGATCAGCGTGATGGCGCAACGCGCTGTGGCGAAATGAAATGACGGCCCCCACGTCGCTTCGCTCCTGCCCCCCGAGGGGGCGCTCAGCCGTCTTGGGGCGGCCCGGCGGCGTCTGAGTGTTCGCTTCCATCGACGCGCTCACGCAGGGGCTGCAGGGCGTCGGCTACTTTGCCGACCGGCGGCTGGCGACGGCAGTGTTCCTGGCGCTGCGGCTGCAGCGCCCCTTGTTGCTCGAAGGCGAGCCGGGCGTGGGCAAGACCGAACTGGCCAAGGCGCTGGCACTGTCGCTGCCGCGGGACTTGCTGCGTTTGCAGTGCTACGACGGCCTGGAGCAGCGCGAAGCCCTGTACGAGTGGAACTACGCGGCGC